>NZ_KV830999.1:0-233 GCF_001836945.1 Staphylococcus sp. HMSC062H10 | reverse complement strand
AAAGTGATTATTGAGACGGTATTGTTGGACCATGACGAAATCGTAAAAGCCAGTGAATTAACAAAAGCGGCTGGTGCGGACTTCGTTAAAACTTCAACAGGTTTTGCAGGTGGCGGTGCGACTGCAGAAGTCGTTAAATTAATGAAAGATACAGTAGGTGCTGATGTAGAAGTAAAAGCATCAGGTGGCGTACGCAATTTAGAAGATTTCAATAAAATGGTTGAAGCAGGTGC
>NZ_KV830998.1:0-1189 GCF_001836945.1 Staphylococcus sp. HMSC062H10 | reverse complement strand
AAAGCCAACACAGCTAGGGTAGTATCCCACCAGCGCCTCCACGTAAGCTAGCGCTCACGTTTCAAAGGCTCCTACCTATCCTGTACAAGCTGTGCCGAATTTCAATATCAGGCTACAGTAAAGCTCCACGGGGTCTTTCCGTCCTGTCGCGGGTAACCTGCATCTTCACAGGTACTATGATTTCACCGAGTCTCTCGTTGAGACAGTGCCCAAATCGTTACGCCTTTCGTGCGGGTCGGAACTTACCCGACAAGGAATTTCGCTACCTTAGGACCGTTATAGTTACGGCCGCCGTTTACTGGGGCTTCGATTCGTAGCTTCGCAGAAGCTAACCACTCCTCTTAACCTTCCAGCACCGGGCAGGCGTCAGCCCCTATACATCACCTTACGGTTTAGCAGAGACCTGTGTTTTTGATAAACAGTCGCTTGGGCCTATTCACTGCGGCTCTTCTGGGCGTTAACCCTAAAGAGCACCCCTTCTCCCGAAGTTACGGGGTCATTTTGCCGAGTTCCTTAACGAGAGTTCGCTCGCTCACCTTAGAATTCTCATCTTGACTACCTGTGTCGGTTTGCGGTACGGGCACCTATTTTCTATCTAGAGGCTTTTCTCGGCAGTGTGAAATCAACGACTCGAAGACACAATGTCTTCTCCCCATCACAGCTCAGCCTTAACGAGTACCGGATTTGCCTAATACTCAGCCTTACTGCTTAGACGTGCAATCCAATCGCACGCTTCGCCTATCCTACTGCGTCCCCCCATCGATTAAAACGATTATAGGTGGTACAGGAATATCAACCTGTTATCCATCGCCTACGCCTGTCGGCCTCAGCTTAGGACCCGACTAACCCAGAGCGGACGAGCCTTCCTCTGGAAACCTTAGTCAATCGGTGGACGGGATTCTCACCCGTCTTTCGCTACTCACACCGGCATTCTCACTTCTAAGCGCTCCACATGTCCTTACGATCATGCTTCAACGCCCTTAGAACGCTCTCCTACCATTGTCCAAAGGACAATCCACAGCTTCGGTAATATGTTTAGCCCCGGTACATTTTCGGCGCAGTGTCACTCGACTAGTGAGCTATTACGCACTCTTTAAATGATGGCTGCTTCTAAGCCAACATCCTAGTTGTCTGGGCAACGCCACATCCTTTTCCACTTAACATATATTTTGGGACCTTAGCTGGTGGT
>NZ_KV830997.1:0-2125 GCF_001836945.1 Staphylococcus sp. HMSC062H10 | reverse complement strand
AAAAAAATGTGGTTATTCACCTCAAGAAACGACTAAAAACGTCAAAAAATTAAAGAGATATCGTAATGACTAAAAATCAAAATTTCATTGAAACGAAAGAGTATAAACGCTTTGCTGAATTTTGTGATGCTTGTATTAAATATCAGTATATTGGTATATGTTATGGTCAACCTGGTGTCGGAAAAACTTTATCGTCTAGGTATTACACAAATTGGGATACTATTGAAAAACAAGTTAACCATAGAGGTTGGGAAGATTTAGCTAGTAAAACGACCGATGACATACTATCGGTGGATAAAATATTTTATAATGCACCAGCAGAAAAACAAACTAAATTAAGGAATGATTTATATAGTATTACTGCAATCATTGATTTGGGTCAAAAATTACATGTTGTAAATAAGTATGGACATGAACATAGTAAACATTATAGTGATATGTTTAAATATATTGATTTAATTATAGTAGATGAGATTGATCGCCTTAAAGTGCAACATTTAGAGCAATTAAGAGCTATTTATGATGAACATAATTTAGCAATGATATTTATTGGTATGCCGGGTATAGAGAAAAAACTATCTCGTTATCCTCAACTATATTCGCGTATAGGTTTTGCGCATGAATTTGATAATCTAAGTAAAGATGAGACGCATCATATATTAGAATATAAGTGGCAAGACTTAGGATTTGATTTAAAACTCGAAGACTTTACTGATTATGAGGCAATAACGACGATTATTAAAATTACAAAAGGGAATTTTAGGCTGATTCATCGTTTATTTGCGCAGATAGACAGAATTATGGATATAAATGGTTTAGATAAAATAAGTACAGAAGTTGTAGAAACAGCTAGAGATAGTTTAGTTATAGGTATTCGATAATAGAAAAAGCAACGCATTTTAATATAGTGCGTTGCTTTTCTCATTTATTAGGTAAAGTCATTCTCATATATCGAGTAAAGTGACAACAATTATATATGTATGATTAGGGTGTACTTATATCATTCATATAAATGTTTATTTATACCCTCAATAAAAATATTATATGCTTTTAAGCACCTATCACATTCCTTATAAAAATGTTTATTCAATCCTTTAATATCGACTAGCGTAGTCTTATAATTTTTTTGTAACAATTTTAAATCCTCTTCGTAAAAGCTTAATTTAAAATGACCGGCTTGAGCTAATGGCTTTTTTCCTTGTTTAATTAAAATCAATATGTTTTTTAAATGTTTTAAAAAGTTTTTATAATCATAAACTTTTATTTTCATGAATGATTTATGTGGATTATTTTCATAATTTAGCAGGTAGTTTTCTATATCTTCAATATAACTATCATCAAATGGTGTGTGCTGGAAATAAAAAGTTTTTACATACATGAATATTTTATAAAGTTCTTCTTTCAAAAAATCATATGTATCTAAATCTCTTTGTATAGCATCCAATTTTTTTAATTTTTTTACATTTTTACCACAATCCTGTACTCTTATCCATCCACTATTTTCTTTAATTTCACTAGGTACACTTTGCATTAAAGTCTGAGATACTTTACTTTTTAATTCCGAAATATCATTAATATTTGGACTAATTAGTCTATTTTCTTTAACTTTTGTCTTAAACTCATCTAATTTTTTAGACTTTTCCGCGGATTCGGTAGATGCTTTATTCATCTCAAAAACATATATAGGTTTACCTAAAGATTTAGCAAAATTGTACTCCATTTCTGTATAGCTAATATTTTCTTCACTATCAATTGTTCCATAACTAGAACCTAACAATAATATCACTGCATCTGATTCATTGATCCATTGTGTTATTATTTCCCATTGGCTTTTACTACTTGAGTTAAAAAGTTCCATACCTGCTGGAATATTATTACTGTTTAAAACTGCTTCTACTACTGCTTGACGCTCTTCTATTAAATCTAAATAAGTTGATGAAATAAAAATTTGATATTTAATTTTAGTATTACTCATATATGCTCCTTTAATAAAAAATCAATTTACATAAATATATCATATGATAATATCCAAAAAGACTACTTAAAATATTATCTTTTTGCATTCCTCTACTAACCAGTGTTATAATCTAGATAACGAAAATGATTAACAATTAATGCACCAATC
>NZ_KV830996.1:0-74462 GCF_001836945.1 Staphylococcus sp. HMSC062H10 | reverse complement strand
ATTCAGACAGCGACTCCGATTCAGACAGCGATTCGGACTCAGATAGCGACTCCGATTCAAGAGTTACACCACCAAATAATGAACAGAAAGCACCATCAAATCCTAAAGGTGAAGTAAACCATTCTAATAAGGCATCAAAACAACACAAAACTGATGCTTTACCAGAAACAGGAGATAAGAGCGAAAACACAAATGCAACTTTATTTGGTGCAATGATGGCATTATTAGGATCATTACTATTGTTTAGAAAACGCAAGCAAGATCATAAAGAAAAAGCGTAAATACTTTTTTAGGCCGAATACATTTGTATTCGGTTTTTTTGTTGAAAATGATTTTAAAGTGAATTGTTTAAGCGTAAAATGTTGATAAAGTAGAATTAGAAAGGGGTCATGACGTATGGCTTATATTTCATTAAACTATCATTCACCAACAATTGGTATGCATCAAAATTTGACAGTCATTTTACCGGAAGATCAAAGCTTCTTTAATAACGATACAACTGCTAAACCATTAAAAACTTTAATGTTGTTACATGGATTATCAAGTGATGAAACGACATATATGAGATATACAAGCATAGAAAGGTATGCGAATGAACACAAATTAGCTGTGATTATGCCCAATGTGGATCATAGCGCATATGCTAACATGGCATATGGTCATAGCTATTATGATTATATTTTGGAAGTATATGATTATGTTCATCAAATATTTCCACTTTCCAAAAAGCGTGATGACAATTTTATAGCAGGTCACTCTATGGGAGGATATGGCACAATTAAATTTGCATTAACACAAGGGGATAAATTTGCCAAAGCTGTACCATTATCTGCTGTGTTTGAAGCGCAAAATTTAATGGATCTAGAGTGGAATGATTTTTCAAAAGAGGCCATAATTGGCAATGTTTCAAGTGTTAAAGGAACTGAACATGATCCGTATTACTTGCTAGACAAAGCTGTAGCTGAAGATAAACAAATTCCAAAATTGCTCATTATGTGTGGTAAACAAGACTTTTTATATCAAGACAACTTAGATTTTATCGATTATTTATCACGCAAAAATGTTCCTTATCAATTTGAAGATGGACCAGGAGATCATGATTATGCATATTGGGACCAAGCGATTAAGCGTGCTATAACATGGATGGTGAATGATTAATTATTTCTTGGAAAATATGTGGCTGCATTAAATACAAAGAGTGATACAAACTATTTACGCACGACTAACATTTCTGAGTGTTTAAATTAATTTTGTATTAATATGATTGGCGCAATTTGCTGATACAAAAAATGTTTCTCGTGAAACTTAGATTTAGCTTATAGTTTTATCATCATTTGTATGACTTACATTATAAATTTTATTATAATGAAGTTAACGCTTTGAAAGGAGTCATCATCATGTCGACCAATAAAAACGATTATGAGCATATGTTGTTTTATTTTGCATATAAAACGTTTATTACTACCGCTGATGAAATTATAGAGAAGTATGGTATGAGCCGTCAGCATCATCGTTTTTTGTTTTTTATCAATAAATTACCTGGTATTACTATTAAATCATTACTAGAAATATTAGAAATTTCTAAACAAGGATCACATGCAACACTTCAAAAATTAAAACAGCAAGGTCTCATTATTGAAAAAGTTTTAGAGACTGATCGACGTGTCAAAAAATTATATTCGACGGATAAAGGCGATCAACTCATTGCTGAATTGAACAAGGCGCAAGATGAATTATTGCAAAATATATATCAACAAGTCGGTTCGGATTGGTATGATGTGATGGAAGCATTGGCTAAAGGGCGACCTGGTTTTGATTTTATTAAGCATTTGAAAGATGAAAAAGAAAGCTAGCATCAGAAATGTTAAAAATCTTCGCATTCTTAAATTTAAAAAATATGTCGAAAAGTGTATAATAAAAACATATAATTTAATTGAACTCAGTTTCAACACATCTTAGAAAGGAGTTTGAATGATGAAAAAATTAGCAGTTATTTTAACATTAGTTGGCGGTTTATACTTCGCATTTAAAAAATACCAAGAACGTGTTAACCAAGCACCTAACATTGAGTACTAAATTAAACCATAAAAAATTCCCGAACACCTTGTTGTAGTGCTCGGGAATTTTTTTATGCTTTACTTGAATATATCAAATATTATTTTTGCGCTTTCTGTATTTTCGATATTACCACTAAATGATTCTGATCTAGGTCCATAAGCGTAGGTATTAACATCTTCGCCTGTATGTCCATCGGAAGTCCATCCTGTATAAGATTTATCATTTACTGGCTTCTGAATTGCGTGTTGTAAGGCTTTTGTTTGTTTTTCTACATTTGCAGATTTTTCATCTTTATTTTTTTTAAGTAATTTTTGCAACTTTTTATTCTCTTTTTTAACCTTTTTCATATCATCTTGTGAAAATTCAAAGCCATAACCTTCATTAATAACTTTTTCAGGGTCTTCACCTTTAGCCATTTTTTCTGTCATATATGATCCAGAGTGTTTCATCGATTTAATCGGTTGAGGATTCCATTCGTATCCTTTATCTTTACCAATTGTTAGACCACCAGTAGAGTGATCTGCTGTTGCAACGACAAGTGTATCTTTATGTTTCTTAGCATATTGAATGGCGTCATCGAATGCTTTTTCAAAACCTTCCATTTCAGACATAACGCCTGTAATATCGTTAGAATGCGCTGATTTATCTATAGAAGCACCTTCGACCATTAAAAAGAAACCTTTTTTATTACGCTCAAGCTTACTAAGTGCACTTTGTTGCATATCAGCTAATGATGGTTCGTCTTTAGAAGCATCTATTGCAAGTGGCATATTTTTATCTGCAAACAAACCAAGAACTTTATCTTTATCAGATTTTGATAACTCCTTACTGTTCGTGGCAAGGTCGTAACCATCTTTTTTGAATTTTTTATCTAAATTGCCATTACTTTTACCGAAATATTTAGCGCCACCGCCTAATAAAACATCAACTTTATGCTTTCCGTTGATTTTATCTTTATAAAATTGTTTAGCGATTTCGTTTTTATCATCTCTAGAAGTCACGTGTGCAGCATATGCTGCTGGTGTTGCATCTGTTAATTCAGCTGTTGAAACAAGACCAGTCGACTTACCTTTTTCTTTTGCACGTTCAAGCACCGTCTTTACTTTCTGCTTGTTACTGTCAACACCGATGGCACCATTATATGTCTTATGACCAGAACTAAAGGCTGTTCCGCCAGCTGCAGAATCAGTAATATTCTGTTTTGGGTCATTTGAATATGTACGATTTGTGCCTTTTAAATATGAATCAAAAGCAGTAGGGGTCATTTCTTTAGCATGCGGATCATTTTTATAATAACGATAAGCTGTGTTAAATGATGGACCCATGCCATCGCCAACTAAAAAGATAACATTTTTTGGATTTTTAGTATTACCAACCGCGAAACTTTCATCTTTAGAACTTTTATCGGATTGCGCAATTGCAGGTGTGACAGAACTAAAAACTGTTGACACGATAATAAGGTTAGCAACTGCAAATTTTGTGGCTTTTTTAACTGATAACATAAGACATCCTCCTGAGTATATGACTATGTCTTCAGTGTAAAAGAGGAATTTTGAGCAATTATGTAGTTTTAGTTAAAAATATGTAAACAGAGTGATTTAGAATAACAAAAATTGAATATATATGACAATTTGTTATAGAAAGCGTTAGAATAGAAGCGTGTGAAAATATAGAATTAAATATAATTTGAGGTGGAAAAATGATACTAGTAATGTTATCTCCATTATTAATCATATTCTTTATAGTGTTGTCTATTTTAGAAGAACGTAAACGTACGAAGAAAAAGCAACTCGAGAAAGAAAAAGCAAATATACTAAATCAAAATACAAATGACACGGAAAGTTCAATTCAAGAGCCGTCATTGCAGCAGGCTAAAGAACAAAAAGATGACAAAGGATAATTCAATTGAAGGAAGAAGATTATAGATGAAAATATTAATTGTTGAAGATGATTTTGTTATAGCAGAAAGTTTAGCATCTGAACTTAAAAAATGGAATTACGGTGTTATTGTCGTTGAACAATTTGATGATATACTGTCTATCTTTAACCAACATCAACCTCAGCTTGTATTGCTAGATATTAATTTGCCAACGTTAAATGGTTTTCATTGGTGTCAAGAAATCCGAAAAACATCTAATGTGCCAATTATATTTATTAGTTCCCGTATTGATAATATGGACCAAATTATGGCAATACAAATGGGGGGAGATGATTTTATCGAAAAACCATTTAACTTGTCATTAACGATTGCCAAAATTCAAGCATTATTGAGACGAACTTATGACTTGTCAGTAGCTAATGATTCGATGACGGTTAAAGGTTGTACATTAATATTAGATGAAGCAAAAGTCGTGTATCAAGAACAAAACATACAGCTATCTTTGACTGAATTACAAATATTAAAGTTATTATTTCAAAATGAAGATAAATATGTAAGTAGAACTGCTTTAATTGAAAAATGTTGGGAATCAGAAAACTTCATAGATGATAACACATTAGCTGTTAACATGACGCGTCTGCGTAAAAAATTAAATACTATTGGCGTTAATGATTTTATCATTACAAAGAAAAATGTCGGATATAAAGTATAGGGTGAATGCAATGACCTTTCTTAAAAGTATTACTCAGGAAATAGCAATAGTCATAGTTATTTTTGCTTTATTTGGCTTAATGTTTTACCTGTATCATTTGCCATTAGAAGCATATTTACTAGCACTTGGCGTTATTTTATTATTATTACTCATATTCATAGGTATTAAATATTTAAGTTTTGTAAAAACTATAAGCCAACAACAACAAATTGAAAACTTAGAAAATGCGTTGTATCAGCTTAAAAATGAACAAATTGAATATAAAGATGATGTAGAGAGCTACTTTTTAACATGGGTACATCAAATGAAAACACCCATTACTGCAGCACAACTGTTACTTGAAAGAGATGAGCCGAATGTTGTGAATCGTGTTCGTCAAGAGGTAATTCAAATTGATAACTATACAAGTTTAGCACTTAGTTATTTAAAGTTATTAAATGAAACTTCTGATATTTCTGTCACTAAAATTTCGATAAACAATATTATTCGCCCAATTATTATGAAATATTCAATACAGTTTATTGATCAAAAAACAAAAATCCATTATGAACCTTGTCATCACGAAGTATTAACTGACGTTAGATGGACCTCTTTAATGATAGAACAATTAATAAATAATGCACTTAAGTATGCGAGAGGTAAAGATATATGGATTGAATTTGATGAGCAATCCAATCAATTATACGTAAAAGATAATGGAATCGGTATTAGTGAGGGAGACTTACCTAAAATATTCGACAAAGGTTATTCGGGGTATAATGGACAACGTCAAAGTAATTCAACTGGGATTGGCTTATTTATTGTAAAGCAAATTTCAAATCACACTAATCATCCTGTTTCAGTCGTATCTAAACAAAATGAGGGTACAACATTTACGATTCAATTTCCAGATGAATAAAAACTTTCAATATTGTAAGCATACTAATAACATTTTTTCACGATTTTAAATGTTATTAGTATTTTTTTGTTTTAATATAGAACTAACAAAGAAATGAGGTGCATGCCATGTTGCTAGAAGTTAAACATGTAAAAAAGGTTTACGGTAAAGGTTTGAATGCTACGACAGCACTTAATCAAATGAATTTATCAGTTGGAGCTGGTGAATTTGTTGCAATTATGGGTGAGTCTGGGTCAGGGAAGTCTACACTACTAAATTTAATTGCTTCTTTTGATGGATTAACTGAAGGTGACATTATTGTGGATGGCGCACATTTAAATAATATGAAAAATAAAAGTAAAGCATTGTATCGTCAACAAATGGTAGGTTTTGTTTTTCAAGATTTTAATCTTTTACCAACAATGACGAATAAAGAAAATATAATGATGCCATTAATTTTAGCTGGTGCTAAACGAAAAGATATAGAACAAAGGGTACATCAGTTGACAGTACAATTACATTTAGAGGGATTCTTAAACAAATATCCTTCTGAAATCTCAGGGGGTCAGAAGCAACGCATTGCCATTGCACGTGCATTAGTTACTAAACCGACGATTTTACTAGCCGATGAACCTACAGGTGCACTTGATTCTAAAACATCAAAAGCATTGATGAAGTTATTTCAAGAGATTCATCAATTGGAACAGACGATTTTAATGGTAACTCATTCAAATATCGATGCGTCTTATGCAGAGCGAGTCATTTTTATTAAAGATGGGCGTCTATATCATGAAATATATCGTGGTGAAGAAAGTCGATTAGTTTTTCAACAACGAATAACAGATAGCTTAGCACTTGTGAATGGAGGAAGCGTCAATATATGAAGTTAAGATTGTTATGGCACATAGTACGACGTCAATTTATTACGCAGCGACTTGTAATCATTCCATTCATTTTAGCGGTAAGTGTACTATGCATGATTGAATATACGCTTGTGTCAATTGGATTAAATAGCTACATAAAACAGAAGAATGACTTCCTAGTACCATTTATTATCATAGCTAATTTTTTTATGGCGCTTTTAACTTTTATTTTTATTTTCTATGCAAATCACTTTATGATGTCACAAAGACGAAAAGAGTTTAGCATTTTTATGACATTGGGTATGACCAAAAAAAGTATGCGTTTAATTGTAGTGATGGAAACTATCTTACAATTTATAATAATTTCAGTTGTTAGTATTGCCGGCGGATACTTACTTGGCGCGATATTTTTCTTGTTTATACAGAAAATAATGGGCAGTGAAGTTGCGACGTTAAGGTATTATCCATTTGACTCTGTAGCGATGTTTATTACTTTGATTATCATTGCTGTATTAATGGGCATGCTACTTATATTCAACTTGTTCAGTATTAATTTTCAACGACCGATAACTTATCAACATCGTTCCGATTCCAGTGTCATATCACGATGGTTGCGTTACGTTTTAATTGTTATAGGAAGCACAGCACTATATTTAGGCTACTTTATTGCATTACAACAAGATACGACGTTTGGTGCCTTTTTAAAAATATGGATTGTCATAGGCTTAGTTATTATCGGTACTTATGCATTTTTTGTAGGTATAAGTGAAATAATTATTAGTATATTGCAGCAGGTATCAAAAGTTTACTATCATCCACGGTATTTTTTTGTGGTAGTTGGGATGCGTGTACGTCTTAAAATGAATGCAGTCAGTCTTGCAACAATCACTTTGCTGTGTACATTTTTGATTGTAACGCTCACAATGACATTAACAACCTATCGCGATATGAATCATACCATTATGAAATTGATTACCAATGATTATGATTTGTCATTTAACGACAATTCTAAGTCACAAATAGAACGTCAACAAACGATTGAGCATATTAAACGTGATATACAGGGTTCGGTTAATGCAAAAGACTTCAAAGTATATGAAACGACATTATTTAGAGCTTCTTTAGAAAGGAATCGTGCTTATTACAAGTTAAAACAGGCTAGTGGTGATATTCCAATAGACTTCATTGGTAATGAAGGCGCGATATTTTCAAGACAATCAGTAATGATTACAGCTTTTACTGCACAAGATTATAATCGATATCACCAAAAAAAATTACACTTAGACAATCAAAGTATAGGTATGATTACGAATGTACCTATTTTTAAAAAGCAGTCTAAGGTCGGTCTTAATAATGAAGTATTTAAAGTGAAACAACTTGACGCACATGCGTTAAATTTGATGATGATTCAAGATAGTATGGTTTTAATTGTTAAAGATAACAATCAATTACAAAAAGTAAAAGGATTTTATGCACATGAACAAAAGAATTCGACAATATCGATAAACTTTAATGTATCTGGAAAGACGAAATTAACAACATCACAAATTCAAAAGCTTTCGAAAAAGTACGATGCATCAATAAATTCTAAATCAGAAATGCTAATGGTTTGGGATCGTCTGACAGGTGGACTAATATTTGTAGGTGGCGTGGTATCAATTGTACTTGTCATTGGAATATTTCTAATGATGTACTATAAACAAGTTTCAGAAGCCTATGCAAATCAGCACAATTATGACATTATGAAAAAACTTGGTTTAGATAATGGGAGAATATCAAAGATAACACGAAATCAAATGACTTTCTTGTTCGCAATACCAATAACAGTAGCACTGATTCATACATTAATTTCTAGCAACATTGTTTATACGTTACTAAATATGCTAGGGATTAATAACCATTATATATTTTTAACAAGTTACGTACTAGCTGTCATTATAATTTCGTTTCTATATATGGCGATGTACAAAATAACTTCCTATATTTATGCTAAAGTTATTCATCAAGAACGTAATTAACCATGTTTCAGTGAAATCACAATCAATCATGTATTTTCACTGAAATATATTATATTAAAAAGAAACCTAAAAACATTACAAATAACAATAACAAATTTCAACCGATAAGACACAATATCTTGTCGGTTGTTTTACTTGTATGACAAGTTATATTTTTGAAATATCAAAAATATATAGCCTGTTTATATAAAATGATTTAAAATGTTTTATAACAACATATTTTATACAACACATAAAATGGGTACCTAACATCACGAAATCATTGTATTTGTTGTTACACTGATGAAGCGATGTCACAAAGAAATGTCGTTATCAAACGAAGCCCGAAATACATACTGATACTCGAAGTAATGTAACGATAAATAACAATGATAACGATTGATTACTACGCAAAAATATATGTAAATTGACGATTTAAATGCAATTCGTATATTTTTCCAATGATTTACACATTAAAATGTTTGAAAATTGTCACAATTCAGTCTAATTTTAAAGGAAATTAAAAGTAAATTGATTACAAAATCTAAAAATCATGCATCGTGTCATTTAGATATTGAAAAAGATGAGTCAAATTTGTTTCATATATTTTCCAATAACAAATGATTATTTCTAAGTATACAATCAGAAATATATGAATAGAAATACCAATATGAAAAATAATATGATTAAAAATGATGAATGGCATACTTATAAAGTGTCTAAATATTGGTGGTCAATATTACTTACAAACACGAATGTTAAGTAATGAAGACAATGCTGAAAAAACAATAAGTGGAAACTCTATATAGAATGTTCGTTTTTATTTTTAATAATTGAATAATCATTATTGATGATTTAATATGTATTCGGTCGCACACGATACAAAGTGACTTGTTTTAATGATATGCAATAATATGACGTTTATCGTCGCGTGTAACAATGTATGAGTGTGTCAGTTTAATTTTAAAAGGGTTATAAGGATATTTAATAAGATAAAGGAGGGCTTAATAAACAATCACATGTGAAGTTTTTAAGGATTATATGAGTTGGGCAGCTCTTTAATCCATAGTTATAACGAGTTTTAAATTGTTAGATTTAACGTATGGTATCAGTATGTATGAGTTTAACTTAAGTATTAATCTATAGTTTAAAGAGCGGTCTAATTGTCTTTTTAAAAATAGAAAATAAGGATGATTATAATGAGGGGTTATAACGAAAGATATTGTAGCTGGACTAATACAGCTATACAATGTGATTATTTTAATAAAGTAAGACAGGTGAAAAAAGACGGTAAATCGGATAGGTTGAGCAACAACATAAACTCGAACATTATTTATCGTGTGTTTGAAAAGTGTATCACGCTATATAATGTGTGTTCGCGGTGTAAACGCGCACTTATTTTATCAGAACATTCTAAAAAGAACATATTCAATATAAAAAAGGCTGTGTAGGGGTGTCTTATGAATAATAGAAATGTGTATGATATCGAAGTAAGTGACTATAAAGGCTTAACTTATAAATTAGAAGCATTTAGAGGTAAAGTGATTTTAGTTGTTAATACTGCAACAGAATGTATATATAGCGAACAATTGAAAAAACTAGAGACTTTGTTTCAAAAATATAAGGATCGTGGATTTGTAGTGTTGAGTTTTCCGAATAATAATTTTGACAATCGACAACCAGGTTCTAATGAAGAAATCTTGAAAATTAGTCGTGAGAAATTTGGTGTTACATTTCCAGTGTTAGCTAAAATATCTGTGAACGGGAACGATGAACATCCGTTATTTACGCATTTAAAGAATGAACAACCAGGAATCTTTGGGTCCCCAATAAAATGGAATTTCACAAAATTTATAATCGATCGACAAGGCAATGTCGTAAATCGATTCTTGCCAATGGAAGATCCATTGGATATATCGGCAAATATAGAAATATTATTGCAAGAATCTTCATCTTAAATTTAAAATTGAGCGCTTAGTATGCAAATAACACAAGAGCCTCTTAATGATGTACTAAAAGTATGTCATTAGGAGGCATTTTATATTTAGAAAATCAGTAATTTGACCTATTTTACTGACAGGCTGATTTGGTACATAATAAATAGTAAATAAAAAATAACAACGATGCATTACTGTATGTATTAATAACTGACACGACATAATCAAAGTTTTGTCTGAATTACTGATAATGTCATTCAAGCAACATGAAGGTTGTAAATATTTGTAAGTATAACTATCAGACACAACTCAAGTTTGTTTTAATTTATACGATACATATTAAAAAATTGACTAAACTATCGATAAAAAATAAGTCAATCATCTATTTCAAGTTTATTGAGGTGAAAATATTTGAAATTAAATACATCTAATAGTCCATTTACAGAAAAACAAGTCACAGAGATTAACAATCTGCTGCAAACATTAACAGAGAGCCAACAACAGTGGCTTAGTGGTTTTTTATTAGCTAATAGTAGCGATATGACAAATGATAGTAATCAACAACAATTAGAGACAGAAGTGAGGCAACAATCACAAATATCAGAAGAACAAGCAACTTCAACAACGTATATGTTACAAAATAAAGAGCCACATATCGAAGCTAATCAGCGGCATGTCACAGTGCTATATGGTTCTGAATCAGGTAATGCCATGCGTTTAGCTGAAATTTTTTCAGAACGATTAAGTGATATCGGACATCAAGTTGTTTTGATGTCAATGGATGAATATGATACGACAAACATCGCACAGTTAGAAGATTTATTTATTATTACGTCTACTCATGGTGAAGGAGAACCGCCTGATAATGCATGGGATTTCTTTGAATTTTTAGAAGACGATAACGCACCTAATTTAAATCATGTGAGATATTCAGTACTAGCTTTAGGTGATCAAACATATGAATTTTTCTGTCAAGCCGGTAAAGATGTAGATGCTTTACTAGAAAATCTAGGCGCTGAGCGTATATGTAAGCGTGTAGATTGTGATATTGATTATGAAGAAGACGCAGAAAAGTGGATGGCAGACATCATTAATATGATTGATACCACATCAGAAGGTATTCAAAGTGAATCGGTGATAAGTGAATCAATTAAGTCTGCCAAAGAAAAGAAATATTCTAAATCAAATCCATACCAAGCAGAAGTATTAGCGAATATCAATTTAAATGGTACCGATTCAAATAAAGAAACACGACATATAGAATTTTTACTTGATGATTTTAGTGAATCATATGAACCAGGAGATTGTATAGTAGCATTACCGCAAAACGACCCTGAATTGGTTGAAAAACTAATATCCATGTTAGGTTGGGATCCGCAATCTCCGGTGCCAATTAATGATCATGGTGATACAGTTCCTATTGTTGAAGCACTAACATCACATTTTGAATTTACTAAATTAACATTGCCATTATTGAAAAATGCAGATATCTATTTTGACAATGAAGAATTATCTGAACGTATTCAAGATGAGTCATGGGCGCGTGAATATGTTATAAATCGGGACTTTATAGATTTAATAACAGATTTTCCAACTATAGAATTACAACCTGAGAATATGTATCAAATCCTTAGAAAATTACCACCAAGAGAGTATTCGATTTCTAGTAGTTTTATGGCAACGCCAGATGAAGTGCATATTACCGTTGGTACGGTTCGTTATCAAGCACATGGACGTGAGAGAAAAGGTGTATGCTCGGTTCATTTTGCTGAGCGTATTAAACCAGGTGATATAGTACCAATTTATTTGAAGAAAAATCCGAACTTCAAATTTCCGATGAAGCAAGATATACCGGTTATTATGATTGGACCAGGTACTGGAATTGCTCCTTTTAGAGCATATTTACAAGAACGTGAAGAACTTGGTATGACTGGAAAAACATGGTTGTTCTTTGGTGATCAACACCGTAGTTCTGACTTTTTATATGAAGAAGAAATAGAAGAATGGCTTGAAAATGGAAACTTAACACGCGTAGATTTAGCATTTTCAAGAGACCAAGAACACAAAGAATATGTACAGCATCGTATAATGGAAGAAAGTGAACGCTTCAATGAATGGATTGAGCAAGGCGCAGCAATCTATATTTGTGGCGATGAAAAATGTATGGCGAAGGATGTCCATCAAGCCATTAAAGATGTACTGGTAAAAGAACGTCATATTTCTCAAGAAGAAGCAGAGTTATTATTGCGACAAATGAAACAACAACAACGCTATCAACGTGATGTTTATTAGTGATTGGTGTTAAATATTTTAAGGTGTAATGATGTAAAATTATATAAAGGATGTTGCTCAACATGAATATGCCATTAATGATAGATTTAACAAATAAAAATGTCGTCATAGTTGGTGGAGGCGTCGTTGCAAGTCGTCGGGCACAAACATTAAGCCAATACGTTGAACATATGACGGTCATCAGTCCGACAATCACTGAAAAACTTCAAAATATGGTAGATAAAGGTGTCGTCATATGGAAGGAAAAAGAGTTTGAACCAAGCGATATTGTAGACGCGTATCTAGTTATTGCAGCAACCAATGAGCCATGTGTTAATGAAGCGGTAAAACAAGCCTTACCTGAGCATACGTTGTTTAATAATGTTGGAGATGCATCAAATGGCAATGTTGTCTTTCCAAGTGCACTACACCGCGACAAGCTAACTATCAGTGTATCAACTAATGGTGCGAGTCCTAAGTTGACAAAATCGATTATGGCAGAACTTGAGGCATTATATCCACCATCATACAGTTCGTATATCGACTTTTTATATACTTGCCGACAGAAAATAAAGTTACTAGATATAACATATAACGAAAAGCAGCAGTTACTGTCACAAATTGTGTCACAAGAATATTTAAATCATGACAAACAAGCTCAATTTTTAGCGTGGTTGGATGTAAGACAATAATAGCGGACCGTCTAAGGTAAGCCTTCTTATTTTAACTTTAACGCTTAATCATTGAAATTAAGACATGGGCGGCTTTGTGAAAAGTCTAATAATGAAGGATTTAAGCGATAATGATATGCGTTTTAAATATGAATATTACAATAGAGAAAAAGATACGTAGAACAAACTTAATAAAATAGATGGATAAATTGAAATCTGGTTGAAGTCGTTACTATCATAGCGACCTTTAGCCAGATTTTTTGTGCAATAGAAAGCAATAATAAAAAGGATAAATCAAAATGAAGTACAGGACAGGATATACAAGGATTAGTCATGCCATGTTATCAAGTAGGAAAATCAAACTTCACTATTGATAGTTACACAAAAAAGAAATTTTTGATAAAATGAGTTAACTTAAATATAAAAAATTATATTAATTATTATATTTAAGTTAAAGAGGGGGATTATGTAAATTGTATTAAAAGTGGAGGGAGAAAATAATATGAGTAGTGATAATATGTGGTTAACAGTAATGGGGCTCATTATTATTATTTCAATAGTAGGTTTACTCATTGCCAAAAAGATAAATCCAGTTGTAGGTATGACAATCATACCTTGCTTAGGGGCAATGATTTTAGGATATAGTGTGACAGATTTGGTTGGATTTTTTGCTAAAGGGTTAGATCAAGTCATCAACGTTGTTATTATGTTTATCTTCGCCATTATTTTCTTTGGCATCATGAACGATAGTGGTTTATTCAAGCCGCTTGTCAAACGCTTAATATTAATGACACGAGGCAATGTCGTTATAGTCTGTGCAATGACAGCTTTAATTGGCACAATAGCCCAATTAGATGGTGCCGGTGCGGTAACATTTTTGCTTTCTATTCCTGCATTATTACCTTTATATAAAGCGTTAAATATGAATAAATATTTATTGATTCTACTATTAGCATTAAGCGCGGCGATTATGAACATGGTACCTTGGGGAGGTCCAATGGCACGTGTAGCTGCAGTGTTAAAAGCCAAAAGTGTCAATGAATTATGGTATGGATTAATTCCTATTCAAATAATAGGATTCATTCTTGTTATGTTGTTTGCGGTATATCTTGGATTTAAAGAACAAAAACGAATCAAAAAAGCAATTGCTAGCAATGAATTGACGCAAACACAAGATATAGATGTACATAAATTGGTCGAAGCATATGAACGAGATCAAGATATAAAATTCCCTGTAAAAGGGCGTGCACGAACAAATCCATGGATAAAGTGGATGAATATTGTTTTAACTTTAGCTGTTATTCTAGCGATGTTAATAAATATTGCGCCACCTGAATTTGCATTCATGATAGGTGTTTCATTGGCGCTTGTTATTAATTTTAAATCAGTGGATGAACAAATGGAGCGATTAAGAGCGCATGCGCCAAACGCATTAATGATGGCGGCAGTCATTATTGCAGCAGGTATGTTTTTGGGTGTGCTCAACGAGACAGGGATGCTTAAGGCAATTGCGACAGACTTAATTAAAGTGATTCCGGCAGAAGTAGGGCCGTACTTACATATTATCGTTGGATTGCTTGGTGTACCATTAGATTTATTAACGAGTACAGACGCTTATTATTTTGCTGTGTTACCGATCGTCGAACAAACAGCAGGGCAATTTGGTGTACCGTCTTTATCAACAGCTTATTCAATGGTCATAGGGAATATTATAGGCACATTTGTCAGCCCATTTTCACCAGCCTTATGGTTGGCAATTGGTTTAGCAGAGGCAAACATGGGCACGTATATTAAGTATGCATTCTTTTGGATTTGGGGATTCGCCATCGTGATGTTAGTAATTGCGATGTTAATGGGCATTGTGACAATTTAAGTGGCATAATGTGAAAATAATATCACGTTGCAAAATGAAATAATGGAATGTAACTATGCTAAAATGACGGACGAATCTTTAAACAATTTTAAAAATTAATGAAATAATTGTGTAGAAATATGAATTTCACTAAATGTTAATAACTTTGTGACGTTTTAGTTAACAGACTAATAAAAATTTGAAAATACTATATATAGTGGTATAACGTAATGAGTAGACACAATATATAGGAAGAAGGGGTAAAATGAATCAAATCGAAGAAGCATTAACGGGTTTGATTTCTAAAGATCCTGCTATTGTTAATGAAAATGCCAACAAAGATAGTGATACATTTTCAACAATGAGAGATTTAACAGCAGGTATCGTTTCTAAATCTTACGCATTAAATCATTTATTACCAAAGCACGTTGCAGATGCACATCAAAGAGGGGACATACATTTTCACGACTTAGATTATCATCCATTCCAACCGTTAACAAACTGTTGTTTAATAGATGCTAAAAATATGCTACATAATGGATTTGAAATAGGCAACGCGAATGTAACTTCACCAAAATCAATACAAACTGCATCAGCGCAGCTTGTACAAATTATAGCCAATGTTTCTAGCAGTCAATATGGTGGCTGTACGGTTGACCGCGTTGACGAATTACTTAGTACATATGCACGACATAATGAAGAACAACATAGGAATATCGCAAAGCAATTTGTCAAAGAATCTGAAATTGATCGTTATGTTGATCAACAAGTCACTAAAGACATCAATGATGCGATTGAAAGTTTAGAATATGAAATTAATACCTTATATACATCTAATGGACAGACACCTTTTGTAACATTAGGATTCGGCTTAGGTACAGATCATTTAAGTCGCAAAATTCAACAAGCTATCTTAAATACTCGTATCAAAGGCTTAGGAAAAGACCGCACGACAGCGATTTTCCCAAAACTTGTATTTTCAATTAAAAAAGGAACCAACTTTAGTCCGCAAGATCCGAACTATGATATTAAACAACTAGCATTAAAGTGTTCAACGAAACGTATGTATCCAGATATTTTAAATTATGACAAACTCGTAGAAATATTAGGTGATTTCAAAGCGCCAATGGGTTGTCGTTCATTTTTACCAAGTTGGAAAGATGCGGAAGGTCATTTTGAAAATAATGGTCGTTGTAATCTTGGTGTTGTTACACTTAATTTACCTAGAATGGCATTAGAATCTGCCGGTAATATGACGAAATTCTGGGAAATCTTTTATGAACGTATCGATGTCTTACACGATGCATTACTTTATCGTATAAATCGTTTAAAAGATGCTGTACCGAATAACGCACCAATTTTATATAAAAGTGGCGCTTTTAACTATAAATTAAAAGAAACAGATGATGTTGCTGAGTTATTTAAAAATAAACGTGCAACGATTTCAATGGGCTATATAGGGTTGTATGAAACAGCTACTGTTTTCTATGGTCCAGACTGGGAAACATCTCAAGAAGCAAAAGCATTTACACTTGAAATTCTTAAAGAAATGAAACGTTATCAAACGAAATGGACAGAATTATATGACATTTGGTTCAGTATTTACAGTACGCCGAGTGAATCGCTAACGGATCGTTTTTGTCGTTTAGACCAAGAGAGATTTGGAGATATTAAAGACATTACAGATAAAGGATATTACCAAAACTCTTTCCATTATGATGTACGTAAAGATGTTACACCTTTTGAAAAGTTAGATTTTGAAAAAGATTATCCTTATTATGCGAGTGGTGGTTTCATTCACTATTGTGAGTATCCGAAATTGCAACACAATTTGAAAGCACTAGAAGCGGTATGGGACTACTCTTATGACAAAGTTGGTTACTTAGGTACAAATATTCCGATTGATCATTGTTATGAATGTGATTACGATGGAGATTTTGAAGCAACTGAAAAAGGGTTTAAATGCCCGAACTGTGGCAATGATAATCCTAAAACAGTTGATGTCGTTAAACGAACATGTGGTTACTTAGGCAATCCAGTTCAACGTCCAGTAATTAAAGGCCGTCATAAAGAAATTTGCGCACGAGTAAAACATATGAAAGCGCCTAAAGAATGACACTTTTAGACATTAAACAAGGACAAGGTTATATTGCTAAAATAGAATCAAATAGCTTTGTTGACGGTGAAGGAGTAAGATGCAGTGTTTATGTATCAGGATGTCCATTTAATTGTGTTGGATGTTACAACAAAGCCTCACAAAAGTTCAGATATGGCGAGAAATACACTGATGAAATATTAGCAGAAATATTAGATGATTGCGATCATGATTATATATCTGGGCTAAGTCTATTAGGTGGCGAACCATTTTGTAATTTGGATATTACATTAAATCTTGTCAAAGCATTTCGAGCACGTTTTGGAAATACAAAGACAATTTGGGTATGGACTGGATTTTTATATGAATATTTAGCAAATGATTGTACAGAACGTCGAGAGTTATTATCATACATTGACGTTTTAGTAGATGGGCTATTTATACAACACTTATTCAAACCTGATTTACCATATAAAGGTTCTTTAAATCAACGCATTATAGATGTACAACAATCACTCTCGCATGCGCGTATGATTGAATATATTGTTAGTTGAATATGTATTAGAAGTCAAGGTAACATCCGTTGCCTTGGCTTCTTTTTATGTTAGGTACATAATTGAAAGTTAATAAAAGCAGTTCTTTAGAAAAATATATTGATAGAATATGACCTAACAATCATTTTGATACCAATATTAAAAGTTGCATATCCGTTTTTTAAAAAAGTTGAAAGAGAAAAGTGGTATTTTAGTGGGAAGGAAGTCTAACTTTTTGGTAGCGTTTTACAATGAATAAATATTCGTTAATAACGTATAAATATTCTTAAATGCCGTTCTAGTAAAATTTGTTAAATTCGTTAAATCATAACTTAACACAGTTTTTTTAGCGCTATTAAAGTTTTGTTTATTATGAGAAAAATTATATAAATATTCAATAATTGCCAAGTTTCAAATTGTATGAAATTTGCATTATTATTAAATATTAGTTATTGTCAATTTTGTGAATCAATATAATTATTACATTTTGAGATAAATCGAAACAGGATTCATAAAATTAATAATTAGGGGGAGCACAATTGAAAAAAGAGAAAGTTATGGACTGGACGACCTTTATAGGGACAGTAGCTGTACTTCTTTTTGCAGTTATACCTATGATGGCTTTTCCAAAAGCAAGTGAAGATATCATCACTGGTATTAATAGTGCCATTTCTGATTCAATTGGTTCGATATATTTATTTATGGGGCTGGCGATTTTTTGCTTTGTAATGTATATCGCATTTGGTAAATATGGTAATGTCACACTTGGTAAAGCAAGTGATAAACCAGAATTTAATACATTTACATGGGCGGCAATGCTGTTTTGTGCAGGCATAGGCTCTGATATTTTATACTGGGGCGTTATTGAATGGGCTTTTTACTATCAAGTTCCACCAAATGGCGCGAAAAGTATGAGTGATGAAGCACTCCAATATGCGACGCAGTATGGTATGTTCCACTGGGGACCAATTGCTTGGGCTATTTATGTTTTACCAGCATTACCAATTGGTTATTTAGTATTTGTTAAAAAACAACCGGTGTATAAAATTAGTCAAGCTTGTCGTCCGATTTTAAAAGGTCAAACAGATAAATTTGTAGGTAAAGTTGTAGATATCTTATTTATCTTTGGATTGCTAGGTGGTGCGGCAACATCACTAGCGTTAGGTGTACCATTAATTTCTGCAGGCATAGAAAGATTAACTGGTTTAGATGGTAAAAATATGATTTTACGTTCGGCCATTTTATTAACAATCACGGTTATATTTGCCATTAGTTCATATACAGGATTGAAAAAAGGTATTCAAAAGTTAAGTGATATCAACGTTTGGCTATCATTTGTACTTTTAGCTTTTATATTTATTATTGGACCGACTGTTTTTATTATGGAAACGACAGTGACAGGATTCGGAAATATGTTGAGAGATTTTTTCCATATGGCGACATGGTTAGAACCATTCGGTGGTATTAAAGGTCGAAAAGAAACGAATTTCCCACAAGACTGGACAATATTCTACTGGTCATGGTGGTTAGTATATGCGCCATTTATCGGTTTATTTATCGCTAGAATTTCAAAAGGTCGACGCCTTAAAGAAGTCGTGCTAGGAACAATTATTTATGGAACGCTTGGATGCGTATTATTCTTTGGTATTTTTGGTAACTATGCTGTGTATTTACAAATTTCTGGACAGTTTAATGTAACACAATATTTAAATACACATGGTACAGAGGCAACCATTATTGAAGTGGTGCATCATTTACCATTCCCATCATTGATGATTGTACTATTCTTAGTATCTGCTTTCTTATTCTTAGCAACAACATTTGATTCGGGTTCATATATTTTAGCGGCAGCATCTCAGAAAAAAGTGGTAGGCGAACCATTACGTGCCAATCGTTTATTCTGGGCATTTGCATTGTGCTTATTGCCATTTTCATTGATGTTAGTTGGTGGCGAACGTGCATTAGAAGTATTGAAAACTGCTTCAATACTGGCAAGTGTGCCATTAATTGTTATTTTTATTTTCATGATGATATCATTTTTAATCATTTTAGGACGCGATAGAATTAAACTTGAAACGCGGGCTGAAAAATTAAAAGAAGTTGAACGTCGTTCATTGCGAATCGTTCAAGTATCAGAAGAAGAACAAGATGATAATTTATAATTTAATAAATGATGCATAAGATTTTGAATTTTATAAGTATATGATTGATTGTCATATTAAGCAAAAACGGTAATTTCTATTTATTGAGATAGAAGTTACCGTTTATTTCGTGCACCTATTGCATTATTTTCATTTTGCATAATCATCATTGTCGCTGTTAGAGTCAATTTTAGTTTTCAGTATCAGAAGGTTGTTCTGGAATTGGGAAATATTTGAAAATTTCACCGCTTTCAATCGCTTCGGTTAACTGTTCTAACCATTCGTAATAAACATGTGTATGATCAAGCTGAGCTTTAATTTTTTGCGCCTCTTGTGTTTCAGCTTCAGTTAAATCACTGCTTTCAAGTAATGGATTGATAATAGCTTGAGCATCTTTTACTGCTTCGACATTGATGTCAATTTCACGCTGAAATTTTTTAGTGAAAAAGTTTCGAAAAAAGATGAAAAAGTCTTTCTCGGCGATAAAATGTTGTTTGCGGCTTCCTCTCGTAAATTGTTGTTTAACAATATCAAATTCCTGCAATTTCTTAACGCCAGCACTCATACTTGGTTTGCTCATTTGCAATTGATGACGCATTTCATCAAGCGTCATACTGCCTTCAAACACCATAGTGCCATATAAGTTTCCTACACTTCTATTAGTGCCATACAAATCCATTGTCTGTCCAATTGAATTAATTACAATATCTTTTGCTTGTTCTAATTGTTGCTGTTTGTTCTGAGAACGAGTCATCATTGCACCTCCGTACATCATTTTGGTCACGTTAAAATAAATACTAATACATTATAAAACCTTTTCTAAAAAAAGACATTAAAAATATTTAAAGCATTAAAGTTAAATGTTTCGTTAAATAAAAATCTAACGAACTTACAAAACTTAATTCTTTAGTTGTTTTGTAAATTGACACATTTTTCATTTCTATGCTAACATAAGTTTGTAAAATTCGTTAAATAAAAATTTAACAAACTTAACGGAGGTTGTTGAATGGAACTTTTAAAACATTTATCTCAGCGTCAATATATTGATGGTGAGTGGGTTGAAAGCGCGAATAAAAATACAAGAGATATTATCAATCCTTACAATCAAGAAGTGATATTTACGGTTTCTGAAGGGACAAAAGAGGATGCAGAACGTGCAATCTTAGCTGCAAGACGTGCGTTTGAGTCTGGTGAATGGTCGCAAGAAACTGCTGAAACAAGAGGTAAAAAAGTACGTGCCATCGCGGACAAAATCAAAGAACATCGCGAAGCGTTAGCACGATTAGAAACATTAGATACTGGAAAAACGTTAGAAGAATCATATGCAGATATTGATGATATTCATAATGTGTTTATGTATTTTGCTGGATTAGCAGATAAAGACGGTGGTGAAATGATTGATTCACCAATTCCAGATACAGAAAGCAAAATTGTTAAAGAACCAGTAGGTGTAGTTACACAAATTACACCTTGGAATTATCCGTTATTACAAGCATCATGGAAAATTGCGCCAGCGCTTGCTACGGGTTGTTCACTAGTTATGAAACCAAGTGAAATTACACCATTAACAACAATACGTGTTTTTGAATTAATGGAAGAAGTTGGTTTCCCTAAAGGAACAATTAATCTTATTCTAGGTGCAGGTTCTGAAGTTGGTGACGTAATGTCAGGTCATAAAGAGGTCGACCTTGTATCATTTACAGGTGGCATTGAGACTGGTAAGCATATTATGAAAAATGCTGCTAATAATGTTACAAATATTGCCTTGGAACTTGGCGGTAAAAATCCAAACATTATCTTTGATGATGCTGATTTTGAATTGGCGGTAGACCAAGCGTTAAATGGTGGATATTTCCATGCAGGTCAAGTTTGTTCAGCAGGATCAAGAATATTAGTACAAAACAGTATTAAAGACAAATTTGAGCAAGCACTTATTGATCGCGTGAAAAAAATCAAACTAGGTAATGGTTTTGATGCTGATACTGAAATGGGACCAGTGATTTCAACAGAACATCGTAATAAGATCGAATCTTATATGGATGTAGCTAAAGCAGAAGGCGCAACAATTGCTGTTGGTGGTAAACGTCCAGATAGAGACGATTTAAAAGATGGTCTATTCTTCGAGCCAACAGTCATTACAAATTGTGATACGTCAATGCGTATTGTACAAGAAGAGGTTTTCGGACCTGTCGTTACTGTAGAAGGCTTTGAAACTGAACAAGAAGCGATTCAATTAGCGAATGATTCTATATATGGTTTAGCAGGTGCTATATTTTCTAAAGATATTGGAAAAGCACAACGCGTTGCTAACAAGTTGAAACTTGGTACGGTGTGGATTAATGATTTCCATCCATATTTTGCACAAGCGCCATGGGGTGGATACAAACAATCAGGTATCGGTAGAGAATTAGGCAAAGAAGGCTTAGAAGAGTACCTTGTTTCAAAACACATTTTAACAAATACAAATCCACAATTAGTGAATTGGTTTAGCAAATAAAAATTAGATAAGGTGAGTGCCATTGTAAGAACACAAGACACTCACTTTGTTTTGTATAAGTAGCGAAATGTTGATTGATAATTTGGACTAAACGAAAAATGAATCATAGATTATTTCATGACTGTTAGTAACAATCATATAAAGAAAATCGAGTGTTTGGTTAGCTAAGTTTAGAAATTCAACGATAACCAAGCAGCCACGATCAATTATTTCATACATTACTCACTTTGAAATACAACAAACTTTGGAGGTCATAACGATGAGCAAGAAAAACAAATCATATGATTATGTCATCATTGGCGGAGGTAGTGCAGGTTCTGTACTGGGTAATCGTCTAAGTGAAGATAAAGATAAAGAAGTATTAGTATTAGAAGCGGGTCGCAGTGATTATTTTTGGGATTTATTTATCCAAATGCCGGCTGCGTTAATGTTCCCTTCAGGCAACAAATTTTACGATTGGATTTATTCAACAGATGAAGAACCACATATGGGCGGTCGTAAGGTAGCACATGCCCGAGGTAAAGTTTTAGGTGGATCAAGTTCGATTAATGGCATGATTTATCAACGTGGTAATCCAATGGACTATGAAGGCTGGGCAGAACCAGAAGGTATGGAAACTTGGGATTTTGCGCACTGTTTACCGTATTTTAAAAAATTAGAAAAAACATACGGTGCAGCGCCTTATGATAAATTTAGAGGCCATGATGGACCAATTAAGTTAAAACGAGGGCCAGCAACGAATCCTTTATTCCAGTCATTCTTTGATGCAGGTGTTGAAGCAGGCTATCATAAAACACCTGATGTGAATGGATTTAGACAAGAAGGTTTTGGACCGTTCGATAGTCAAGTGCATCGTGGTCGCCGAATGTCAGCTTCAAGAGCATATTTACATCCAGCGATGAAGCGTAAAAACTTAACCGTAGAAACACGTGCTTTTGTGACTGAAATTCATTATGAAGGTAGAAGAGCAACTGGTGTTACGTATAAGAAAAATGGCAAACTACATACCATCGATGCTAATGAAGTCATTTTGTCTGGTGGGGCATTCAATACGCCACAATTACTACAATTATCAGGTATCGGTGATTCAGAATTCCTAAAATCAAAAGGCATTGAGCCACGTGTTCATTTACCTGGTGTGGGTGAAAACTTTGAAGATCACTTAGAGGTATACATTCAACATAAATGTAAGGAACCTGTATCATTACAGCCAAGCTTAGATATCAAGCGCATGCCATTTATTGGTTTACAATGGATTTTCACACGTACAGGTGCAGCAGCATCTAACCATTTTGAAGGTGGCGGATTTGTACGTTCAAATAACGAAGTTGATTATCCTAACTTAATGTTCCATTTCTTACCAATAGCTGTAAGATATGATGGTCAAAAGGCAGCGGTCGCACATGGCTATCAAGTTCACGTAGGACCAATGTATTCAAACTCTCGTGGTAGCTTGAAAATCAAATCTAAAGATCCATTCGAAAAACCAAGTATCCGCTTTAATTATTTATCAACAGAAGAAGATAAAAAAGAATGGGTAGAAGCAATTCGTGTAGCAAGAAATATCTTATCTCAAAAAGCAATGGATCCATACAATGGTGGAGAAATTTCACCAGGACCAGAAGTGCAAACAGACGAAGAAATTCTTGATTGGGTTCGTAGAGATGGTGAAACAGCATTACACCCATCTTGTAGTGCTAAAATGGGTCCTGCTTCAGATCCAATGGCAGTAGTTGACCCGTTAACAATGAAAGTCCACGGTATGGAAAATTTACGTGTAGTTGATGCATCAGCTATGCCACGTACAACTAACGGTAATATCCATGCACCAGTGTTGATGTTAGCCGAAAAAGCTGCAGATATTATACGTGGCAGAAAACCTTTAGAACCTCAATATGTGGATTATTATAAGCATGGTGTTCATGATGAAAATGAAGGTGCAATCGAAGTAAAACCATACGCTAAATAAATTTATATAGTAGACTCTTAGTCTGGCATCTATTGTATTGGTGCCAGGCTTTTTTGCGTTTTATTTAAATGAGAAGTTAATGTGTTGTTCAAAAACGGTGTGTGAGTATATGAACTGAAAATAGGGTTAATTGTACATTGTGATGATTAATTGACCTAATTGGCAGACATTAAAAGAGTGCATAACCTTAAAAAGTTCACTAAATAGACATTTAATTGTGTTTTCTTGAAAGCTTTCGTGGTAGGATTTATATAAGTAAATTGAGAGAAGGAATACTATGAGCTTTTACGAATATATACAAACATTTAAAGATGATAAAACACCATTAGGCGAATTAGCGATTTGGATTAAAGAAGATGATTCATTCCCAAAACAAGAGAAGCTAACAGAAAACATTTTGTCTTATTTTCATCAAATGTCCAATATAGATCATGAGTTTTTAGAAATTGTTAAAAGATCACTTTCTCTGTATGATCAATTAAAATCGTAAAATCAGAAATAAAGTTAGCTAAAATACAAGGCCGGTGATTTCACAGATGAAGTTGTCGGCTATTTTCATGACTAATGTCCAATATAGATCATGAAATTGAAGACACAAAAATAGAGGGCGACTCCTGTCCCCATTTGTATGAAATATTAATACTTTTTACAAAGTCTTACCTTTTAAAAAGAAGCCAAACTATGATTGTAATTAATAAATACGGGAATGAATTAGTAATAGATATAAAGTAATATGACCAAAAATATAAATGAAATGAAGGCATTTATTATGAACATTTATGATGAATATAGAAGTTATGTAATAGAAGAACTGGATGATTGTCTCACAATACAAAAAAATAATGACACTGCATATTACGATGTTCTAGAAGCGATAAATGATTTATCAAATGATTCATTATGTGTGTTAAATCATTTATATATTAACGAAGGACAAGAAGAAACATTCGAGCAAAAATTTTTGCAACGTAATAAGCATTTAAAAAACGTTGATGGGTTTAAAGCATTAAGGTTTTTAAGACCTAGAACAGCTGGTAGACACTATATCATTATTACGCTGTGGGAAAATAGGCAAGCATTTTATCATTGGCAAAATTCAGCTGAGTACAAGCATACACACAAGCAACGTGGCACTTCGAAAGGTGCAGATGTAAAAATAATTAATCGTGAATTATCATACAATATTCGTATTGAATTAGCTGATATGGTCTAGCCCGAGATATCAACCCTCAATCATTTGAAAGTCCTTGAATGCTACGTCATGTCAAAGTGTAGTGTCGAGGACTTTGGTATTTAACCCTATTTAATTGAAAATTCTGTAAAGATAGGCGTATGATATATATAATTCATTTATAAAATTACAATGTTCATCACAGGAAAAGTGGATGTATGAAAGGAAGTTAGTTATGCAAAAGTCAGCTCTATTCGCGCCTGAAAAATATAACATTATTTCGGAAATCGAAAAATATAGCCACATACCAGATAAAAAGGCAATTTTATATCATAATACTGAAGGTGAAGATATATCAGTCACTTACCAACAGCTCATTGAACAGTCTAATAAAGTAGGTAATGTTTTAGCATCGCACGGTTTATCTAAAGGCGATAAAGTACTCATTATGATGCCACGATCTATTGCGACGTATGAATTATATATTGCTGCTTTAAAATTAGGTGTCGCAATCATTCCATGTTCTGAGATGCTAAGAACTAAAGATTTACAATACCGTATCACACACGGTGAAATAAATGCAGTCATTGCATTAGAGCCATTCACAGTTGAATTTGAAAAAATTAAAGAATATGATGCGTTAACTAAATTTGTTATCGCTGGTCATAAAGATGGATGGATTTCACTCGAATCTGAGAAGGAAAATGCAAGCAACAAACTAGAAATGGCAGATACGACGCGAGATGATACAGCGATTTTGTCATATACATCTGGTACAACTGGCAATCCTAAAGCCGTTACACATTGTCATGGATGGGGATTTGCACATTTACAAATGGCACCAAAACATTGGTTATGTATTAATGAAGATGACTTAGTTTGGGCAACAGCAGCACCAGGTTGGCAAAAATGGGTATGGAGTCCTTTCTTATCTGTATTAGGTTCAGGTGCAACTGCTTTTGTATTTAATGGAAGATTCAGCCCTGAAACATACTTAGAATTGCTTCAAAAATATCAAATTAATGTTTTATGTTGTACACCGACAGAATATCGTATGATGGCTAAATTACAGAACTTAAATGATTATGACTTAACGCATTTACATAGTGCCGTTTCTGCAGGTGAGCCACTAAATCGAGAAGTAGTTGAACAATTCAAGAAATACTTTAATTTAACTGTAAGAGATGGATATGGCCAGACTGAAAGTACCTTGCTTATAGGCTTTTTAAAAGATACACCACAAAGGATTGGATCAATGGGTAAAGGCATTCCGGGTAGTTCGGTCACTGTAGTAGATGATGACGGGAATAGCGTACCTGCTAATACGAAAGGGAATATTGCAGTACCACTTGATTTGCCAGCACTTTTCAAAGGGTATTATAAAGAGCCAGAACGTACGGCGAAAGCGCAAACAGGTAAATACTACATCACTGGTGACTTAGCTCATGTAGATGATGATTATTTCTGGTTTGAAGGACGTCGAGATGACATTATTATTAGTTCAGGCTATACGATTGGGCCTTTTGAAGTTGAAGATGCGTTAACGAATCATCCAGCCGTTAAAGAATGTGCTGTAGTAGCAAAACCTCATGATATACGAGGGAATATTGTTAAAGCATTCGTTATTTTACAGGACCATACTGCGGGTGATGATACGCTAGTTAAAGAACTACAACAATTTGTTAAAAATGAAGTTGCACCATATAAATATCCGAGAGAGATTGAATTCGTTGACGACTTACCAAAAACAAATTCAGGTAAAATTCGTCGTGTTGAACTACGAGATGCTGAAATAGAAAAGTGGGAAAAACAAAAAGATAACAATTAAAAAGCATAGTAAAGCAGTCCAATGCGTATGGTATGATGATACGCACTGGACTGCTTGTTTATTTATGATGTTCTTTGTCGTCTAGTTATAAATATTAAAATTAGTTTAGAAACAAGCGCAACCACTATTAAGAATGAGAAAATATAAGATTTCAAACCTCGAATATCCCATGTTAATAAAAATACATGTCTATCACCGGCATTAAGTTGAAACTCAGTATGTGTTAGAACGATAATTACAATGCCTATAAGTGCAAGATTCAAAATAATTTTCAATATTAAAGGTAATTGTGATGTATTTCTTGGATGCATATATTGAATCTCCTTTTTATGATTGATTTTACACTTATATTGTATCAAAATAGAGTATAGGTTTAAAATGCTATAAGCCAAATGTAGATTAAAACAATCGTTAACGATTTGTTGTCAAATAATTATGATTGATTTGATATTTATCTTCTATGAATAAAAGATTTAATATATTGCAAAGTTAATGAATAATTATAATTTACATTTACCACTGCTTGCTTTAACATATATATGTAAGCACTAACTATAGTATTTTGTTACAGCGTATCAATTAAAACAGGAAGTTATCTATGGCGTTGATATTTTAAAGAAATATGTCAGTTTTATGTAACTTTCATATTGATGATACACATTTACAATTTTTGGAGAGGTGAAACCAATGGCTAAGTCTAACAGTAAAGACATCGTTTTAATTGGAGCCGGTGTACTTAGCACAACATTTGGTTCAATGTTAAAAGAAATTGAGCCAGACTGGAATATCCACGTTTACGAACGCTTGGATCGTCCTGCAATCGAAAGTTCAAACGAAAGAAATAATGCTGGTACGGGTCATGCAGCATTATGTGAGTTGAACTACACAGTTTTACAACCTGATGGTTCTATCGACATCGAAAAAGCGAAAGTGATTAACGAAGAGTTTGAGATTTCAAAACAATTCTGGGGTCACTTAGTGAAAAGCGGTAGCATCGAGAACCCAAGAGAATTTATCAATCCATTACCACACATCAGTTATGTTAGAGGTAAAAACAATGTTAAATTCTTAAAAGATCGTTACGAAGCGATGAAAGCTTTCCCTATGTTCGATAATATCGAATATACTGAAGACATCGAAGTAATGAAAAAATGGATTCCATTGATGATGAAAGGCCGTGAAGATAACCCTGGTATCATGGCGGCAAGTAAAATTGACGAAGGTACAGATGTAAACTTCGGTGAATTAACACGTAAAATGGCTAAAAGCATTGAAGCACATCCAAATGCTACAGTGCAATTTAACCATGAAGTTGTTGATTTTGAACAATTATCAAATGGTCAATGGGAAGTTACTGTTAAAAATCGCCTAACTGGTGAGAAATTCAAACAAGTAACTGACTATGTATTCATCGGTGCTGGCGGTGGAGCAATTCCATTATTACAAAAAACAGGTATCCCTGAAAGTAAACATTTAGGTGGATTCCCTATCAGTGGTCAATTCTTAGCTTGTACAAACCCACAAGTTATTGAACAACACGATGCCAAAGTTTATGGTAAAGAGCCACCTGGTACACCACCAATGACTGTACCTCATTTAGATACGCGTTACATTGATGGTCAAAGAACATTATTATTTGGACCATTTGCTAATGTTGGACCTAAATTCTTGAAAAATGGTTCTAACTTAGATTTATTCAAATCAGTTAAAACATACAACATTACAACTTTATTAGCAGCAGCTGTTAAAAACTTACCTTTAATTAAATACTCATTTGACCAAGTGATTATGACAAAAGAAGGTTGTATGAACCACTTACGTACTTTCTATCCAGAAGCACGTAATGAAGATTGGCAATTATACACTGCTGGTAAACGTGTACAAGTTATCAAAGATACACCTGAACACGGTAAAGGATTCATCCAATTCGGTACAGAAGTGGTTAACTCACAAGACCACACTGTAATCGCATTATTAGGTGAATCACCAGGGGCTTCAACTTCAGTTTCAGTTGCGTTAGAAGTATTAGAACGTAACTTCCCTGAATACAAAACTGAATGGGCACCTAAAATCAAGAAAATGATTCCATCATACGGTGAATCATTAATTGAAGACGAAAAATTAATGAGAAAAATCCGTAAACAAACTTCAAAAGACTTAGAATTAGGTTACTACGAAAACTAAATTCTAATAGCTATATTTAAAATCGGGCAACTGAGAAATCTTATAGATTTTTCAGCTGTCCGATTTTTTTCGCGTAATCTATAATATATACGGCAAAATCAACTTTAATCAAAAAGACTCATACACAATGCTTTTAAAGCACATGTATGAGTCCTTTTTAGTAGTTTATATCAAAAAATACGTTTAATGTATAAATTAGTTTTTGTTTACAGATGCGTCGTAGATTGATTCTACAGCGTCACCTAATGCTTTATCGAATTCTTCTTTAGATTGTCCAGCTCTTAAATCACTAGCTAATGCACGTGAGAAGCTTGCGATAAGTTCAGCGTTATCTTTAAGTAATTCGTTCGCTTTTTCTCTGCTGTAACCACCTGATAATACAACGATACGAACAACATTTGGATGTTCAGCTAAGTCTTTGTATAAGTTAGCTTCAGTAGGAATTGTTAATTTTAACATAACTAATTGATCAGCATTTAAGCTGTCTAAACCTTTTTTAAGCTCAGCTTTTAATACTTTTTCAATTTCAGCTTTATCTTTTGCGTTAATATTAACTTCTGGTTCGATAATTGGCACTAACCCTTTAGCAATAATTTGTTTAGCGACTTCAAATTGTTGTTCAACAACGTCTTTGATACCTTGTTCATTTAATTCTAAAATATTAGAACGCATTTTTGTACCAAAAATGTGACGCTCGTTTGCACGATCTAATAAGCTGTCTAAGTTGTCGATTGGTTTCATTAATTGAACACCATTTTGCTCTTCAGCAAGACCTTTGTCTACTTTTAAGAACGGAACAACACCTTTATCAGCTAAGTAATCTGCAGTGTATTTGCCTTCTACTTCGCGATCCATTGTTTGTTCGAAAAGAATAGCACCCAAAATTTTATCTGGTGAGAATGAAGGTGAAGTTACCACACGTGTACGCATATCGTGAACAAGTTGGAACATTTCGTCTTCATTGCTATATTGATCTTCGTTTACACCATATTCTTTAAGTGCTTTTGGTGTACTACCACCACTTTGGTCTAATGCGGCAATAAAGCCTTTTCCATTTTTCATTTTTTCTAATTGCTCTTTATTCATACTTTCCACTCCTTAACTTTTCAATACACCTCCAGTATGATAAAAATGAGAACATTTCTCAAGTCATAAACCTTGAAAAGTGTATAAAATGTGAAAAATAATTGTCAGTTTAATTAAAAATATTATTTTATTCTAGGTATGACTAACGCCATTAATGACATAAAGAAAATATGTGTAATAATCCAACCGATTAATTCTGTCACACTAAATTGAAAAATTGGACGTTGCGCAATAAATACTAAAAAGGGATACAATGCTATAAATAAGAAAACTAAAGGGATATAACATAGATAGTAAAGCCTTTTAGAAGTATGAAACAGAAACACAAATACAAAATAAATGACGCTACCAATTAGTAAGTGACATATTATTTCTAGAGTATATGGTGTATTGCCAGAAGGAATTAGAAAATCTAAATTCAATAATAAAGCGTTTAAATGTGATTGATCGCTAATTATGTCAAACAACATGGTCATCCATAGCAACATGAATGATATGAAAATAGCAGCAATGAAATGGAACAATACTTTTAAACGCATTCATATCACCTCAGAGTCAAATGGAATATAGTAAACAATTCCCTAATCGAACAAAATTATGCGCATAAACAAAGTAGATTGATATAAAATTCTTAATTATCAGAATATATTTACAAATCTGAATTTTATTAGTATATTGGATAGTATTCATAATGACATGACAGTATTTTCACGTGATATCAAATCGAATGTGGTTATCGATGTAGGGAAGGTAATTATACGAATAAGGTCTGTCAATGGGAGGGGAATGTATATGAGTAAAGCACATCAATTAATTCAAGAGGATGAACATTATTTTGCGAAATCAGGACGTATTAAATATTATCCGTTGGTGATTGATCATGGATATGGAGCAACATTGGTTGATATTGAGGGGAAGACATATATCGATTTGTTATCGAGTGCGAGTTCTCAAAACGTAGGTCATGCACCTAGAGAAGTAACAGAAGCGATAAAGGCACAAGTTGATAAATTTATTCATTATACACCAGCATATATGTATCATGAACCGTTGGTACGTTTAGCTAAGAAGCTTTGTGAGATTGCACCTGGAGATTTTGAAAAAAGAGTGACCTTCGGATTAACCGGATCAGACGCAAATGATGGCATCATTAAATTTGCCAGAGCATATACAGGGCGTCCTTATATCATTAGTTTCACTAATGCATATCATGGTTCAACTTTTGGCTCGTTGTCTATGTCAGCTATTAGTTTAAATATGCGCAAACATTATGGTCCGTTATTGAATGGTTTTTATCATATTCCGTTTCCAGATAAATATCGTGGTATGTACGAGCAGCCACAAGCTAATTCAGTAGAAGAATATTTAGCACCCCTAAAAGAAATGTTTGCGAAATATGTACCTGCTGACGAAGTAGCATGTATTGTTATTGAAACGATACAAGGCGATGGTGGACTTTTAGAACCAGTTCCAGGGTATTTTGAAGCGTTAGAAAAGATTTGTCGTGAACATGGTATTTTAATCGCTGTCGATGATATTCAACAAGGTTTTGGGCGAACAGGTAAATGGAGTTCAGTCTCGCATTTTAATTTTACGCCTGATTTAATCACTTTCGGAAAATCTTTAGCAGGTGGTATGCCCATGTCAGCAATTGTTGGACGCAAAGAGATTATGAATTGTTTAGAAGCACCAGCACATTTATTTACAACAGGTGCTAATCCAGTTAGTTGTGAAGCTGCATTAGCCACAATTCAAATGATTGAAGATCAGTCGCTTCTTCATGCTAGTGCGGAAAAAGGGGAATATGTTAGGAAACGAATGGATCAATGGGTATCTAAATACAATAGTGTTGGCGATGTTAGAGGTAAAGGTCTGAGCATTGGTATTGATATTGTTTCCGACAAAAACCTCAAAACACGTGATGCTACTGCGGCACTTAAAATCTGTAATTACTGCTTTGAGCATGGCGTAGTTATTATAGCTGTAGCAGGAAATGTGTTACGATTCCAACCGCCATTGGTGATAACATATGAGCAATTAGACACGGCGTTAAACACTATAGAAGATGCACTGACTGCTTTGGAAGCAGGTGACTTAGATCAATATGACATATCTGGACAAGGTTGGTAATAGCGATTATCTTAATATAAAATAAAAAATCATTTCCGCATCTGGATGTTAATCAGATGGGAAATGATTTTTTTGATTTTTATTTTGGTGGGTGGTATTCAGCTACGTCATTTTTCTTAGAATGTCTAAGTCCATAACTTAAATATAGAATGATACCAACAATAAACCAAATTAAAGTGTATAATTTCGCTTCGAATCCTAATCCCCAGAATACTAGCAATACTAAAACAAATGTAACTGCTGGTAACACAGGATATAAAGGTAATTTAAACGCAGGAATTGGTAGATCTTTACCTTCACGATTTCTCAAACGATACATTGCTAATGAAACGAACATAAATGCAACTAGTGTACCTGCTGAAATTAATTGTGCTAAAAATGCGAATGGGAACATAGAACCAATTAAAACACCAATAATAGTAAGTATAACTAGTGCGCGATTAGGTAAATGTTTGTCGTTTAAGTGGCTTAACCATGAAGGTAATAAACCGTCACGTCCAAATGAATAAAGTAAACGTGAGCCTGCTAACATCATACCAATTAATGCTGTAAACATACCGATAACAGAGATAGCTTGAACAATAGCTGCTACAACACCATGACCACTTTGACGTAAAGCCCAACCAACAGGTTCAGCATTGTTTGCGTATTGTGAGTAATGGAACATACCAACTAACACAAGTGCTACAGCAACAAATAATATGATAGCAACACTTAAAGAACCAAGAATACCTCTAGGCATTGTCTTTTGAGGGTCAAGTGCTTCTGCTGAGTTTGCTGCGATAGAATCGAAACCAATATACGCTAAGAAAATCATTGAAACACCAGCATATATGCCTTGCCATCCACCAAAGTCACCTGTAGCAGTTACTTTGTGTTCTGGAATAAATGGCACATAGTTACTAACATTTATTGCTGTTAAACCTACGATTACAAATAAAATAATAGCTAATACTTTTAAAATAACTAAAATATTTTCCATACGTGCTGCTTCTGACATACCACGTGATAGTAATAATGCAGTTAATAAAATAACGATAGCAGCAATAATATCGATAAAACCGCCATTCGTACCAAATGGATTTGATAATGCTGCAGGTAATTCGATGCCAATTGGTTTTACAAGTCCGCGTAAATTCGCTGAGAATCCTGATGCAACAAAGGCTACGGCGATAAAATATTCAGCTAATAAAGCCCAACCGGCAACCCATCCAAAAAATTCACCAAATAATACATTGACCCAAGAATAGGCTGAACCTGCAAATGGCATAGCGGCAGCCATTTCTGCATAAGTAAATGCAACTAAACCGGCAACAATAGCAGCGAGTAAGAATGATAACGCAACGGCCGGTCCTGCATGTTCTGCAGCAACAATGCCAGGTAGCGTAAAGATAGATGTCGATACAATTGTTCCTACACCTAAAGCTAAGAAATCACGCACCCGAAGTGTACGCTTTAAATGACCATCTTTATTTTGATAGATAGCCGGATCCTCTTTTCGTGCTATTTTATTGAAAAAACTTCCCATAAACTTTCCTCCCAAACATTCATAAACAATTCTATACGGTGTTTTTTAATATGTTATATCATAGCACAAATAATCAATATTTTGTCTAAAAATTCTGAAAAATCATAACTTTATGTTACGTATTAATGACTTGTCTTGATAACATCCATAGATTTTTTAAATGATAAAACTGATTATAACAGATATTAAATGAATAAGTACTATTTTTTGCTAATTTTCTAACAATTTTGCGCATTATATTTTTAAAATCAATTTCATGTTTATATCTGATTGGCTAGTTTGTATGAAATGTAATTCTTTGACTATAAAAAGATGCATCAAATATGATAAGGGTAAGGCGGAAAATAGGAGGTTATATAGTAAGTCATTTAAGTCGAATTGCCATCCTTTTTAAACTGAAAAAAATAGAAAGCTCAATAGTTTGTTAAAGCCTTTAAATAGCGTCGTTACGCAATTTTAGAATGCTAAAAATTGTCACAAATTTCAAATTACGTGCTAAAGCTTGAGATATCAATATTTATTGGCGATAGAGTGTAATTTGACTCCGTTTACATCTCAGTTTTATGTTTGTAATTTGGTAGCATAATATTATAATAAAATAAAATTGTTAATCTTTAATTTCAGTATAGATATTTTTACGTGTAGTCACGTGTAAAATAAATTCAATTAGGTTAGGAGACATAATTATGAAAACATTTGGTAAAAAGGTTGTATTAATCGGAGATGGATCTGTAGGATCAAGCTATGCCTTTGCAATGGTTACGCAAGGTGTTGCTGATGAATTTGTAATTATTGACATTGCAAAAGACAAAGTAAAAGCAGATGTTCAAGATTTAAACCATGGTACAGTCCACAGTCCTTCACCAGTTGATGTGAAAGCAGGTGAATACGAAGACTGTAAAGATGCAGATTTAGTTGTTATTACAGCTGGTGCACCTCAAAAGCCAGGTGAAACACGTTTACAATTAGTTGAAAAAAATACTAAGATTATGAAGAGCATTGTTAAGAGTGTTATGGATAGCGGCTTTGATGGATATTTCTTAATCGCGGCAAACCCTGTAGACATTTTAACAAGATTTGTAAAAGAATATACTGGATTACCAGCAGAACGTGTTATCGGTTCAGGTACTGTATTGGACAGTGCACGTTTACAATATTTAATTACCCAAGAACTTGGTGTTGCACCTTCAAGTGTTGACGCTAGTATTATTGGTGAGCATGGTGATACTGAACTTGCAGTTTGGTCACAAGCAAATGTAGCAGGTATTTCAGTATATGACACATTAAAAGAACAAACTGGTAGCGAAGCTAAAGCGGAAGAAATTTATGTAAATACACGTGACGCTGCTTATGAAATTATCCAAGCTAAAGGGTCAACATACTATGGTATTGCATTAGCATTGATGCGCATTTCAAAAGCCATTTTAAATAATGAAAATAATGTCTTAAATGTTTCTATACAATTAGATGGTCAATATGGCGGTCACAAAGGCGTTTACTTAGGTGTACCGACATTGGTTAACCAACATGGTGCAGTTAAAATTTATGAAATGCCATTAAGTGCAGAAGAACAAGCATTGTTCGATAAATCTGTTAAAACATTAGAAGATACATTTGATTCAATTAAATATTTATTAGAAGACTAAGCCTATTTTAAGTATTAATTAGAAATATATTAATGGTAAGAGGATCTATTAGTGTTGCGGTAACATGTGGCACTGATAGATCCATTTTTTTAGCAAGCATTGATAGAGGCAATACTTTTGCGTAAAATAATAATTGAATAAAGTATTATGACTCGTGAAAATTTAGTGACATGAATAGAAATGTCGAGGCGTCATTGAGTATAAAGGAAAGTAGTTCTGCATTAATCACGAAGTAGAGCATGACAACGAGGAATAACTATAGGGAGATGGTTTTGGAATGACGAATGTCTTGTATCAACACGGCACATTAGGAACGTTAATGGCTGGCTTACTAGAAGGAACAGCTACAATTAATGAATTATTAGAACATGGGAATTTAGGGATTGCAACGTTAACAGGGTCTGATGGCGAAGTAATATTTTTAGACGGGAAGGCATATCATGCTAACGAGCATAAACAATTTATAGAATTAAAAGGCGATGAGAAAGTACCGTATGCATCGATTACTAATTTTAAAGCGAGTAAGACATTTTCATTGCAACAATTATCACAAGATGATGTATTCGCACAAATTAAAAATGAAATGTTAAGTGAGAATTTATTTTCGGCTGTTAAAATTTATGGCACATTTAAATATATGCATGTACGTATGATGCCTGCTCAGCAACCACCATACACACGTTTGATTGATTCAGCACGCAGACAACCTGAAGAAAAAAGACAAGATATTCGTGGTGCCATTGTTGGATTTTTCACACCAGAATTATTTCATGGCGTAGGGTCTGCTGGTTTTCATATACATTTTGCGGATGATGAAAGAGCTTATGGTGGACATGTTCTTGACTTTGAAGTGGATGACGTTGTCGTTGAGATACAAAACTTTGAAACATTCCAACAACATTTCCCGGTAAATAACGAGACATTTGTTAAAGCGAAAATAGACTATAAAGATGTGGCAGAAGAAATTAGAGAAGCTGAATAGTCTAATATAATTAAAAGACCTTAGCGATATTTAGAACGATATGTTTTAAATGCGTCGTTAAGGTCTTTAATATGTGCTTACATATTTTGTTGATAAGCGCGTAAAAAGCTATAAATAGTATCAAGATATGGGGTGTCAAGATTGTGTTCACGTGCACGTCGATAAATAAAGCCTTGAATCGCTTCGACTTCAAGAGGTTGCTGATGCACAATGTCGTAATACATGCTCGTTCCCATTTCGTCGGGATAACCTTGATATATAGTCATAATAGTATCGACAGTTTGTTCTGAAAAGTTTAACCCCTCTGCCTGTGCAACACGACAACCATCTAGTAATAGCTGCCTACACAGTGTACGTATTTCAGGATTATGCATGATTGCAACTGTCTGTCTCCCGAGTGCTGTTATAGAATTAATGCCCAAGTTAACTAACAATTTATACCAAATAGCTTGTTGAATATTTGCTTCTAATACAATGTCGATTTGACTTTCTTGGACCAAATCTCTAAATTGTCGAGTTAATGTATTATCTTGTATACGTAATTGATAATCTCTGAAGTGCGTAACAACATCGCCTTTCTTTTGACCACTTATATAGACAACTGCTTGGCATACGTTTTTAAATGAAATATGTTCGAGTTGACCATAACCATTTTGGGCTAAAATGATGAGCGTGTCCTCATGTGCAAGATGAGTTAAATGAGGAATAACGGCATCAAGTTGATGTGTTTTGACCGCAATAATAATAACATCAAATGTGTTTGTGACATCTTCATAACCTTTCACAACAATATCTTGTGCAGGTGCATGTGGTACAGTATAATATGTTATTGTTTTGGCGTGTCTCCCGATAAGCGTTGTATGAGGCAATGATTGTTGTAATTCATAGGCAATAGTTGTACCGACAGCGCCTGGGCCGATAATCGCAACTGATAACATCTTCTTCTTTCCTTTCTATAAAAGATTCATTATACTATTTCTAATAATACTGCAAAAAGAGGTTGAATAACATTGAAAACAGTAAGTCAATTAATAGATATGAAACAAAAGCAAACTAAAATTTCTATGGTAACAGCTTATGATTTTCCAAGTGCTAAACAAGTGGAAGCAGCGGGGATTGATATGATTCTTGTTGGGGATTCACTTGGTATGACTGTATTAGGTTATGAAAGTACCGTACAAGTGACGTTAGCAGATATGATTCATCACGGTCGTGCAGTAAGAAGAGGCGCACCAAATACATTTGTAGTTGTTGATATGCCGATTGGTGCAGTAGGCATCTCTATGACACAAGACTTAAATCATGCTCTAAAGCTTTATCAGGAGACGAATGCAAATGCAATTAAAGCAGAAGGAGCGCATATTACACCATTTATTGAAAAAGCAACGGCAATAGGTATTCCTGTTGTTGCACATTTAGGATTAACACCTCAAAGTGTTGGCGTTATGGGATATAAATTACAAGGTGCAACGAAAGAAGCAGCTGAGCAACTTATTTTAGATGCGAAAAATGTAGAACAAGCTGGTGCAGTTGCGTTAGTACTTGAAGCAATTCCAAATGATTTAGCAGAAGAAATTAGCAAGCACTTAACAATTCCAGTCATTGGTATTGGTGCAGGAAAAGGTACAGATGGTCAAGTATTGGTTTATCACGATATGTTAAATTATGGTGTTGAACATAAAGCGAAATTTGTGAAGCAATTTGCTGATTTTAGTGTTGGTGTGGATGGTTTAAAACAATACGATCAAGAAGTTAAATCTGGTGCATTTCCATCAGAAGCATATACGTATAAAAAGAAAATTATGAATGAGGTTAATAACAATGACTAAGCTGATTACTACGGTAAAAGAGATGCAACACATTGTTAAAGCAGCCAAACGCTCAGGCACAACGATTGGTTTTATCCCAACAATGGGTGCCTTACATGATGGACATTTAACGATGGTACGCGAATCAGTTAGTACAAATGATATTACAGTTGTGAGTGTATTTGTTAATCCATTACAATTTGGTCCAAACGAAGATTTCGATGCTTATCCGAGACAAATTGATAAAGATTTAGAATTAGTATCAGAAGTAGGGGCGGACATTGTTTTTCATCCTGCAGTAGAAGATATGTATCCAGGTGAATTAGGTATTGATGTCAAAGTAGGTCCATTAGCTGATGTGTTAGAAGGAGCGAAGCGTCCAGGGCATTTTGATGGGGTGGTAACAGTAGTTAATAAGCTATTTAATATTGTTATGCCGGATTATGCTTATTTTGGTAAAAAAGATGCCCAGCAATTGGCTATTGTCGAGCAAATGGTAAAAGACTTCAATCATGCCGTTGAAATTATTGGTATTGATATCGTTCGAGAAGCAGATGGTTTGGCGAAAAGTTCAAGAAATGTTTATTTGACGGAGCAAGAACGACAAGAAGCGGTACATTTAAGTAAAAGTTTGCTATTAGCACAAGCGTTGTATCAAGACGGTGAACGTCAAAGTAAAGTAATTATAGACAGGGTTACTCAATATCTTGAATCACATATAAGTGGACGCATTGAAGAAGTTGCTGTTTATAGTTATCCTCAATTAGTAGAACAACGTGAAATAACTGGACGCATATTTATCTCGTTAGCTGTCAAATTTTCAAAAGCGCGTTTAATAGATAATATAATAATTGGAGCTGAATAAAGTGATAAGAACAATGATGAATGCTAAAATTCATAGAGCAAGAGTGACTGAGTCAAATTTAAATTATGTAGGTAGCATTACGATTGATTCAGATATATTGGAAGCGGTAGACATCTTGCCAAATGAAAAAGTAGCCATCGTGAATAATAATAATGGTGCACGTTTTGAAACATACGTAATAGCTGGTGAAAGAGGTAGTGGTAAAATTTGTTTAAATGGTGCAGCATCAAGACTTGTTGAAGTAGGCGATGTAGTCATAATCATGACTTATGCACAGTTGAATGAAGAAGAAATTAAACACCATGCACCTAAAGTAGCAGTAATGAATGAAGACAATGTCATTATTGAAATGATTCATGAAAAAGAAAATACGATAGTGTTATAAAATTAAATAGCCATAAATAATAAAAAGGGCCACACCTTGGTTTAAGATTCCAAGCGTGTGGCCTTCTCTTGTTATACAGTCCTATCACTATGTCACTTTTAATCAAAATCGACCGTAATTGCTGTATATCAATTAACGATAGGAATGATTAATTGTGAATCATATTTACCACCAGTATAAATCATGTGCATGCCTTTATTTACGGTTTCTTCATGTTCATAACGTGTTTTCATGCCAGGGGTACTATTACCAATTACAATTTCACTACCTTTTACAACAACTTCCAATGTTTCGCCTTGTTTAAATAGCGTGCCTGAAGGTAACAATTCGATTTCAACAGGTACAATATCAACTTGTGACAACTTTAATTCTGTTTCATGTTTATGCCAAGGTTGCGCAATTGTGGATTTTTCTTGATCTAATTCACGATGTGATACGCGTAACCAACCAGTAGCTACTTGACCATTTTCAATATGATTAAAATCAGGGAAGTTAACTTCATTACCACGACGATCTAACTTTTTAATACCTGCAAATAAATCCATATCGTCTGAGTCTTTAGTGCTTACCCATAGTTTTAATTTCATGTTTCCAACTAACTCAGTATCTTTGTCAAACGTATATTTAAAACTTACATCTTGTCGTTTATCTTCAGAGTCATATTGTGCGACATGCGCGCTACTGATCTTTGCATGATTCAATGTGTGATTTTCAGCATTCAAATACAATGGTGTATATTCTGTGTTAGGTAAAGGGAACGCTGACGCTGATTTGAATTCGCCTTTATAAAATTGATCTCTAACTTCATAAATGACATGAGGCGTATCTTTCCAATCGTTATTTTCTTCTTTAAGGTAAAAATCAAAGAATGATTTTTGGCGTTCGAGATTTTCTCTAGCGTAGTAACTTTCCCACTCTTTACGTCCATGCACATATAGCCATTTTTCTTCTGATGCAGCTTGTTTAAATCCTTCAAAAGAGCCACGGTTGTGCAAACCTTGTGTAGACCAACTCGCACATGTTAGTAGAGGTGTTTTAATTTGTGATAATGGCACTTGACGCTGTTTCCAAAAATCATCGAACAAAGGGTGTTCTTGTTGTGCTTGAATCAAATCTTCGATATTTGGATTATCTGTCCATCTCGCAAAAATACCTTGAGTCCAGAAACGATAAAAGCCAGTATCCGGTATACCTCCGTGAAAGGCTACTTCTCTATACATATCATTTAAGCCTTCCCAAGGAATCATTGCTTTTAAATGTGGTGGATTTAATGATGCGACCCACCATTGAGTCACCGCAAGATAAGAAACGCCATTTGTCCCGATGTTTCCATTACTCCATGACTGATTCGCTGCCCATTCAATCACTTCGTAATAATCTTCCGCTTCTCTTTTTGACCATGGAGATAAGACGCCTTTTGATTTGTCACTACCGCGTAATGCAACTTTAACTACAACATAATCATTTGGCACCCAAAATCCTGGGTCTGGTGATTCTTCAGGTGTAAAACTAGATGTCGGAATGGCGCCTAATGTTGGCCAAAGGGCACCCATATTTGTGATTTTAGGCTTATTATCTTTACCGTAAGTATCTGCAGACATAACTACAGGGAATTTGCCATCTTTATTTGGTCTGAAAATATTAATATATAATTTTTCGCCATCGCGCATTTCCACAGTGACATCTTTTTCCATAATCATTTCTTGATTTCCATATTGAACACTGTCGACAACGATGTGGTTAATACCGGCTTTCACTTCATTGACATTAGTTACAGTTAATTTTGGATTTCCTAGTAAATGTTGGTTCATTGTTATCACCTTTTTCCGTTTGTTTGTATCACCTATATTAAACAGGTAAACATTGTGTGCCAATCATCAATGTTGGAGATTTGTAGGATAATGAACATAACATTTATAATTGTTTATAATCATTGGGGAGGACTTGATACAAATGACTATAGATCGACGTATTAGAAAATCACAAGTTGCAATGAGAAATGCATTTATTGAACTTTTACATCAACACCAATTAGAAGAGATTACTGTGCAACAAATTGCAGATTTAGCTGATGTTAACCGTAGTACATTTTATACGCATTATTATGATAAATATGATTTGCTTGAAAAATTAGAGGACCAGCAGTTGGAGGAAATAAGAGACTTCATTCATGATGAGAAGTTAAATGGAGCAGTTAAGTTATCCACGGATAATATACATCAAATTATGACCGTTTTAATAGAAATGATAGAAAAAGACATCGCATTTTATCAATTGATGTTTCGTATGGGTAAAGATTCAAATATCCACGAAAAAACTTTATGATTTAATTATGTGTCATTTGCAACGTTATAAAAATGAAAATGATCAAATTAATGGTATACCATTTTCCTATTTCATGAGTTATGTTTCAGGTGCGGGATTGTCTCTGATAAGACATTGGGTAGAAGATCCAAACCGTATAGACAAAGTTGACTTAATAAGGCATTTTAATACGATTGTCAATCAAGGGCCAGCAACGATAATTAAAAATATACAATAAAATAAGGCAAGCCATGAATCAAGAGTGGCTTGCTTTGCTAAATAACATAAGCTTATTAAATGATATCTTTATCAATAACATTATTGTTGGATTGCAGTATAGTCTTGACCATGTAACATCCAACGAACACCGTATTTATCGGTAAAGATGCCCATTTTGCCACCCCAGAATTGGTCAGCAAACGGTAATTCTATTTCAATTGAAGAATGATCTTTAATTTGCTCATAGAATGCTTCAACTTTATCAGCATCTTCCTTATTGTTAACATCATAATCAATTAATAATGATATGCCATTATTAATTTTGTCAGCGCGACCAAAAGAATCAGAACATAGCACTTTTACGCCAAGCACTTCAAATTCAGCATGCATAGTTGCTTCTTGCGCTTCTTCCTTAGTCATACCAAAATGTGACGCTTGTTCTTCGCCAACTTCTAAACGTTTAACGTCAGTTGCACCAAATACTTCTTCGTAATATGCAAGGGCTTCTTTTGAATTTTCAAAAGCGATATAAGGGAATAATGCTGTCATGTAAAACACCTCAATGTATTATTTTTATTACTAACATCATGTTACATTAAAAATAGACAAAAGTATAACTTTAACGATTAATTGAAATCAATTTTTTGTAAAACACATGATAAATTGAAGGGTGAAATTTTTCAACATGTAGTAAACATATATGACATACAAAAAATGAAAATGACACAGAGACGTATGTGTTGTTTAGTGTTGTAAAATTCAAGTTTAAAAAATACTTCAGATACATAAGGGATTTTCGAAATATAAATGTATTAAAATAAATTTCTAACTTTTTTGACTGACATTTAATATGAATCATATATAATAGAAGTTAATGATTCAATGTGGGAGGTTAAATCATGATTAATGCTGAACCAATTATCAGTAAAATGAAAAATCAAAAAATTAATTATGACAAGGTGTTGAAGAAATTAATCGGGCAGTGGGAAAGAGAAGCAATCAGACCTAAAATCTTATTGCATAGTTGTTGTGCACCTTGTAGTACATATACATTAGAGTTTTTAACACAATATGCAGACATTGCAATTTATTTCGCGAATTCCAATATTCATCCGAAAAATGAATATTTACGACGTGCTAAAGTGCAAGAACAATTTGTGGAAGATTTTAATCGCAAGACTGGTGCGAATGTGAAGTATATTGAAGCACCTTATGAACCGCATAAGTTTATGAAAATGGTGAAAGATAAAGAATTAGCTGATGAAAAAGAAGGCGGCTTACGTTGTACTGCTTGTTTTGAAATGCGTTTGGATATTGTAGCTAAAGCAGCTGTAGAGCATGGGTATGACTATTTTGGAAGCGCACTAACGTTATCCCCTAAAAAGAACGCACAATTAATCAATGAACTTGGTATGGATGTCCAAAAAATATACGATGTGAATTATTTGCCAAGTGATTTTAAGAAAAGTAAAGGTTATGAGCGTTCCATAGAAATGTGTAATGACTATAATATCTTTAGGCAGTGTTATTGTGGATGTGTCTTTGCAGCGATGCAACAAGGTATTGATTTTAAAACAGTTAATAAAGAAGCGAAAGCATTTTTAGAACAATATCCAGATTAATCATTGGAAATGAGATAAAAGGCAGGCGCATATACAAGCCATGCCCTATTAAAAATTATCAAATAGAAACCCGAGACTTTAGTGAAATGAATCATACTAAAATCTCGGGTTATTTATATCATCGTAAATATTGTAGCTATAATGAATAACTGAATCCTGAGACATAAAACAATGTCTCACTCTAATTACATCATTTTATGAACAAATCTTATAATTGCTAAAATAACAATGACAAGTGTTGAAATAAGAGAAAAAACTTTAAACTTTTTGTAGTCGTTTTTCGTTTCATTTTCACCTGTTTTCATCATTTCACGTAGCTCTTGCTCGATTTCTAAATCAAGATCTGTTTTACGATAACCATTTAAACCTTGACGTTCATCTTCTTCAGTTTGATTTTGTTGCTTTGTGTCTTTGTTGTCAGAAGTCGCTACTGTTTTTTTATTATCTGTTTCTTTAGTCATAACAAACGCCTCCGTTATAAAACGCTATATTTAATGATATGTGATATTTAAGCCATTATTTTGAAAAATGGTGATAAATATATCTTCTTGAGTTATATCATAATTTTAATAAGACGATTCAGCAAGTTTTAAAGTGTTATTTGACTACGTTGGATTAGGCATCTAGTCCTATAATATCACTGACATTGTCAAAATGATGATCTTTTAAGTAACGTGCGATGCCTTTGTTCATTTTCTTAGTTAAACCTGGGCCTTCAATAACAAGTGATGAATAAATTTGAATAAGTGACGCACCGTGACGCATCATTTTGATTGCATCTTCAGTACTGAATACGCCGCCTGTACCTATAATTAAAAATTCACCATTTGTTTGCTGATAAGCATACTTAATCAATTTTAAATTACGTTCAAATAATGGACGACCACTCAAACCGCCTTCTTCGACTTTATTAGCAGAAGTTAAACCATCTCGTTGTCGCGTTGTGTTTGCTAAGATGATACCGTCAAATGTCTCAGTAATCGCTGGTAATAGTGCTTTTAAGCCATCGAAATCCATATCAGACGTTAGTTTTAAGTAAATTGGCACTGTTACATCGTGCTGTTTTTTAAATGTTGTTAAAGCTTGGCATAACATTGAAAATTCATCTTTATCATGGAAGTTTTGAAGATTTTCAGTATTTGGAGAACTGATATTGACTGTGAAAAATGAAACGTCGTGTTTAAACGTATCAACAACCTTTATATAATCTTGATAACGCGCTTCATAAGGTGTCATTTTATTCACACCAACATTGATACCAACAGGTACTTGATAAGCATTTTTACGCAAATGACTGAGTGCTTTGTTCATACCAATATTATTGAAGCCCATTCGATTTATCAAGGCATCATCTTCTAATAATCTAAACATGCGTGGTTGAGGGTTACCCGGTTGAGGTTTAGGTGTGATACCACCTAATTCTAAAGCACCGAATCCAAGGTGTTCCAATGCTTTTGGCACTTCGCAAGATTTGTCGAAACCAGCTGCTAAGCCAATTGGATTGTCGTACGTATTACCTTGTATCGTTTGTGATAACGTTGGATTCTTATAAGTAAATAGTTTATCGACGACTGGGAATAAAACCGGAAATTTTTGTAACGTTTTTAATGCATCGATAGTTAGTCCGTGTGCTTTTTCGGGTTCGATTTTGAATAAGAAAGGTTTAATTAATTTGTACATGAGTATGCTCCTATTTCATTATATTTGAGGCTTACTATCCTCAACTTAATATATGTGAAATATATTCTTTTAATAGACTAGCATTTCCCTACATAATTTCCTAGTTAAAACTAAAAAGTTTTGAAAATTGACGCAAGTTTGAATAACGTTTTTAAGATTAAATCATCCTAATTAGGCAATATAATAGTATAAAGTAAGCGTAATGGAAGGTGTTTGTATGAATGAACAATGGTTAGAGCAATTACCTTTAAAAGATATTAAAAAGATTTCACCAGTGAGTGGTGGTGATGTAAACGAAGCATATCGAGTCGAAACGGATACGGATACATTTTTCTTACTTGTCCAACGTGGACGTAAAGAATCATTTTATGCTGCAGAAATTGCAGGTTTAAATGAATTTGAACGTGCAGGTATCACGGCACCTAGAGTAATTGCAAGTGGCGAGGTTAACGGTGATGCGTATTTAGTGATGACGTATTTAGAAGAAGGGGCTTCAGGGAGTCAACGCCAATTAGGGCAACTCGTAGCTCAATTACACAGTCAGCAACAAGAAGAAGGCAAATTTGGCTTCTCATTACCTTATGAAGGTGGCGATATTTCTTTTGATAATCATTGGCAAGACGATTGGTGTACCATTTTTGTCGACAAGCGCATGGACCATTTGAAAGATGAGTTGCTAAATAGAGGGCTATGGGATGCCAACGATATCAAAGTATATGACAAAGTGCGACGTCAAATTGTGGCGGAATTAGAAAAGCATCAAAGTAAACCGTCTTTATTACATGGTGACCTATGGGGTGGTAATTATATGTTCTTACAAGATGGTCGTCCAGCGTTATTTGATCCAGCGCCATTATATGGTGACAGAGAATTTGATATCGGTATTACAACGGTATTTGGTGGTTTTACGAGCGAATTTTATGATGCGTATAATAAACATTATCCACTCGCAAAAGGTGCATCCTATAGACTTGAATTTTATCGTTTATATTTATTGATGGTGCATTTATTGAAATTTGGGGAGATGTACCGTGATAGTGTTGCGCAATCTATGGATAAGATTTTACAAGATACAACAGGTTAGTTATTACGTTAGATTAAGATAATAAATAATATGCACAGATATTTTTACAATGAGAAGGTCTTCAGCTGCCTCAATAAAATATTTGTGCTTTTTTATTGTTGGAAAATAAAATTTTAATTTCTAGCGCTAATTTCTGTAATGCAAAACAAGGTTGATTTGCAATAAAAGTGATTTTATAACTTTTTGTTCAATAAAATTCTAGGAATGATACATATTTATTGATACAATAATTTTGAATATAATCATAAAACAATATTTAAGTATAATTGAATGTTTGAATATCATATATTGATACAGTTTCTAATAATTTTAAAATAATTTAAATGGGAAGAGGTGTAAATGATGAGTACAGTTCAAAGTGATATTTTTAAGACCAATAGTGCATCATCATCTATTAAAAGCGCTGTTGAAACATGTAATAATGTTTCGAAACCGGATAAAGATGAAAGTACAACAGTAAGTGGAAATAATAATGCTCATAGTGTGATAGATGATTTGATTAGTAAGAATCAATCTGTTGCTGAAGCAATACGAACTGCGAGCGATAGTATACAAAAAGTTGGCGAAGAATTTAATCAAACAGACGTAATGATTGGTAATGAAATTGGCAAAAATTAAAACGTGGTGAAATGATGTCTAATAAACTTGATGAAATCAATAAAATAATCACAGCGAAACATAAGCAAATGGATGACTTATATGATGAAAAGCAAGAGGTTAAAGCATTGATAGATGAAAGTGATGCGCTTAATCATTCGATAGAACAATTATATCAACATTTAAGTGAGCGTTATTATAGTAGCAATATGGCTAGTCGCATGGAACAGTTACGCGATGAATTTCATTTTGCGAAACGACGTTCAACGGAAGCGTTATACGAGCAGCAACAGCAAATTCAACATGGCATTCGTAAAGCGGAAGAAGAGATGATTGACTTGGAAATGCGAAGGAATATCGAAATCGAGATGGTGACAAAGGAGGAAAATAAATGGAAACAATAGGAAGCATTATTTATTTAAAAGAAGGTTCGCAAAAGTTAATGATTATTAAAAGAGGACCAATTGTAGAAATTGAAAATCAAAAGTATATGTTTGACTATTCTGCATGTAAATATCCGATTGGTGCTGTGGAAGATGAAATTTATTATTTTAACGAAGAAAATATAGATTCAGTTATTTTTAAAGGTTATTCTGATCAAGATGAGGTTAGATTTCAAGAGTTGTTTGATAATATGAAACAAAATTTGGATAGTGAAATACAACGTGGAGAAGTTACACAACAATAAAGAAATACTTTATATTTATTGGGGGGACGACGAAATAAATTTTGTAAAAATATGATTTCTGTCTCATCGCCAAAATGTTATCTCCAAGTACTGAGGCTGGATGACAACCATTGAATGTCTATCGCAATCATTTGAACTAACCGTAGCATCTTTAAATTTAATAAAAAAGACACATACCAACTTCCGAAATGTAGATGAATTCTCTACAATAGCGGAAGTTTTTCTTTTAATATTGAAATTTCTCAAGGATAGGTCTATACTTTATAAATCGTAATTATTACGATTTATAATCAAAAACAATAACTTGAAATAGATCATTGAGGGAGTGTTAATATGCAACATCATAAAGTGGCTATTATCGGTGCCGGTGCTGCAGGTATAGGTATGGCCATTACCTTAAAAGATTTCGGTATAAAAGATGTCATTATTTTAGAAAAAGGAACAGTAGGACATTCATTTAAACATTGGCCGAAATCGACCCGTACGATTACGCCATCATTTACGTCTAATGGATTTGGCATGCCTGATATGAATGCAATTTCCATGGATACTTCACCAGCATTTACATTTAATGAAGAACATATTTCCGGAGAAACATATGCTGAATATTTACAAGTGGTTGCCAACCATTACGAGCTGAATATCTTTGAAAACACAGTTGTCACAAATATATCTGTAGATGATGCATATTATACGATTGCAACGACAACAGAGACATATCACGCGGATTATATCTTTGTCGCAACAGGTGATTATAATTTCCCTAAAAAGCCATTTAAATATGGTATTCATTATAGTGAAATTGAAGACTTTGATAACTTTAATAAGGGGCAATATGTGGTTATCGGAGGTAATGAAAGTGGCTTTGATGCTGCATATCAACTTGCAAAAAATGGCTCTGATATCGCACTTTATACTAGCACAACCGGTTTAAATGATCCGGATGCTGATCCTAGTGTTAGATTGTCACCTTATACACGTCAGCGACTAGGTAATGTCATTAAGCAAGGAGCTCGCATTGAAATGAATGTGCATTATACAGTTAAAGATATTGATTTTAACGATGGACAGTATCATATCAGTTTTGATAGCGGACAAAGTGTGCATACGCCTCATGAACCAATACTAGCAACTGGCTTTGATGCAACAAAAAATCCAATCGTTCAACAATTATTTGCGACAACAAATCAAGATATTAAATTAACAACACATGATGAATCGACACGTTATCCGAATATTTTTATGATTGGTGCAACAGTTGAAAATGATAATGCCAAATTATGCTATATCTATAAATTCAGAGCGCGATTTGCAGTACTTGCACATCTTTTAACACAGCGGGAAGGCTTACCAGCTAAACAAGAGGTCATTGAAAATTACCAAAAAAATCAAATGTATTTAGATGATTATTCATGTTGTGAAGTGTCATGCACATGTTAGAAGTGAAATATGATATGAGAACCGGGCATTATACGCCCATACCTAATGAACCTCATTATTTGGTTATTAGTCATGCGGATAAACTTACCGCAACAGAAAAAGCGAAATTAAGATTATTAATCATAAAACAGAAATTAGATATTTCATTGGCAGAAAGTGTAGTTTCTTCGCCTATAGCGAGCGAACATGTGATAGAACAATTGACACTATTTCAACATGAACGACGACATTTAAGACCTAAAATAAGTGCGACATTTTTAGCCTGGTTGTTGATATTTTTAATGTTTGCATTGCCAATCGGTATCGCTTATCAATTTTCAGATTGGTTTCAAAATCAGTATGTATCAGCATGGATAGAATATTTAACTCAAACAACATTGCTCAATCACGATATATTACAGCATATATTATTTGGTGATTATGGTGTGCTATCACTTGGAACATATTCGCTCGTATGGGCATTGCCGGTTGTAATATTGATTAGTTTATCAACTGCTGTAATTGATCAAACAGGACTCAAATCATGGATGATATGGGCAATTGAACCTTCAATGTTACGGATAGGATTACAAGGCAATGATATCGTGCCACTATTAGAAGGATTTGGATGTAATGCAGCAGCCATTTCACAAGCAGCACACCAATGTCATACCTGCACGAAGACACAGTGCATGAGCTTAATAAGTTTTGGTAGTTCTTGCAGTTATCAAATAGGCGCGACATTATCTATTTTTAGTGTAGCTGGAAAGTCATGGCTGTTTATGCCGTACTTAATATTAGTACTATTAGGTGGCATCTTGCATAATAGGATATGGTTGAAAAAGAATGATCAACAACTTAGCGTTCCGCTACCTTATGATAGGCAATTACATATGCCAAATATACGTCAAATGTTGCTACAAATGTGGCAAAATATACAAATGTTTATCGTTCAAGCGCTACCTATTTTTATCACAATCTGTCTTATTGTTAGTATTTTATCACTAACGCCAATTTTGAATGTTTTATCACAAATATTTACACCTATATTATCGTTATTAGGCATCTCGTCAGAATTGTCACCAGGGATTTTATTTTCAATGATTCGAAAAGACGGCATGCTCTTGTTTAATTTGCATCAGGGCGCCTTATTACAAGGAATGACAGCAATACAGTTACTACTACTTGTGTTTTTTAGTTCAACTTTTACAGCGTGCTCGGTCACAATGACGATGCTTTTGAAACATTTAGGTGGTCAGTCAGCACTAAAATTAATTGGAAAGCAAATGGTGACATCATTGTCTTTAGTTATTGGTGTAGGCATCATTGTTAAAATGGTAATGTTGATTATTTAAAAAAGAAATGAACTATAACTGAATATAGAGTCATGTCAGTCAATAGGAAAGCTATCTTGGAATATTCTATGCATATGAAGTATAAGAGGAGAGTCGCAGATGAAAATAGTTATTATAGGTGGGTTTTTAGGTGGCGGTAAAACGACTGTCTTAAATCATTTGCTCGCTGAATCATTAAAGGAGTCGCTGAAACCGGCAGTTATTATGAATGAATTTGGCAAAATGAGTGTTGATGGTGCCTTAGTATCTGAAGACATACCTTTAAGTGAACTGACAGAGGGGTGTATCTGTTGTGCAATGAAAGCAGATGTATCAGAACAGTTACATCAATTATATTTAAAAGAGCAACCAGACATTGTATTTATTGAATGTAGTGGGATTGCAGAACCGGTCTCTGTCTTAGATGCTTGTTTAACACCTATTTTAGCTCCGTTTACAACAATTACACATATGATTGGTGTAATAGACGCAAGCATGTATAAACACATTAAATCATTCCCTAAAGACATCCAAGGCTTATTTTATGAGCAATTAGCATATTGTTCTGTCTTATTTGTTAATAAAATAGATTCAGCAGATGTTGATACGACGAGCAAACTTTTAAAAGATTTAGAAGTAATTAATCCAGATGCTGATATACAAGTTGGTATGCATGGCAGAGTCACTTTGCCAATATCAGTTGGCCAAATGACAGTAACTTCTGACAATAAACATAAGTCGTTACATCAAATGATTAATCATCAATTTGTACAATCACCAGTCAAATGTACAAAAGCTGAATTTATAGAACGTTTAGCATGCCTTCCGTCTCATATTTATAGGTTGAAAGGATTTATGACATTCCAAGACACCACACATACATATCTCATTCAATTTACACAAGGACAATATGAATTAACACCTGTAGCATTTTCAAAAAAAGTGCCAGAATATTTGGTGCTTATCGGAAAGGGTATTTCAAAAGAAGACTATCAATGTTTGGAACAGTAGTGTTTTCAGTGGAAAAGAATGGTTAACATGCCTTCATGTATAATAACGAGTCGATTTGAATGTTTAAACGTAAACAAAAATAAGCTTAGGCAGTCATCAAAAATATTTTGAAAACTGCCCAAGCTGTTTTATTAGAGAACGATAGATTAACCCCACATATTTAATAATACGTCAGCAAAGCCTTCAGGTTTTTGAATATAACCTAAGTGACCGCCTGGAATATCTACAATAGGTATGCCAGTTTCTTTATTTATATAAAAGTTAACATCTTGTGGGAAGGAGCCTCTAGAATCTGTCCCATTTAGTAGGGTGATTTTATCGCTGTATTTTATGAAATCATCCAAAGTAATATCTGAATGCGTATATTGTCTAATTTCAAATTCTGACCAGAACATCGTACGTTTGTACTGTTCTATACGTCCTTCTTCAGTATCAGCAGGTTGAGACATCATTTTTGCATCAATTGGTGCGATATTTAATGTTTCACCAAATGTTTTCATGCCTTTTTCTAAGCCTTCTGTTAAAATTTGATGCACAATGTCATCATTTTTATCTTTCCAATAAGTACTGTCTGGTAAAAATGTATTAATTGGTGGTTCATGAAATGCAATCTTTTTAACGACTTCAGGGTAATCTTTTAACACATGCATCGCAACGATTGAACCTGAACTTGAACCTAATATATAGACAGGTTCATCACTTAATGACTTTGCAAGTTCGGCAATGTCCTGTGCGTCGCGTTTGACACGATAATCACTGTCAGGGTTAGAAGCGGAATCAGGGAGTGGTTCAGTTAACTCGCTTTCTCCATAATCACGACGATCAACGGCTACAACAGTAAAATGGTCTTTTAACTGTTCTGCAAGAGGTAGAAAAATGTCTCCGGTACCGTTTGCACCAGGAATAAAGATGAGCACGGGTCCTTGTCCGACTTGGTGGTAGCGTAATTTAGCGCCTTGTAATTCTAAAGTTTCCATATTCAATGACCTCCATTTGTTAATTGTTAGATGATAAACCTAATAATTTAACACCATTTGTATAACTTATTTTCTCCTTTTCTTCATCTGTTAAACCCAGTTCATCTAAAAATACACCTAATTTTTCAGGCTCAATATATGGATAATCAGCAGCATAAAGAATTCTATCAATGCCTACTTCTTTCTTGACTAAATCAAACTGTGGCTTCGTTAACATGCCACTCGGTGTGATATAAAAATTATTTTTAAAGTAATAGCTTACAGGGTGGTTCAAATGTTCAGCGAATAAAGCTTCATCCATACGTTCTAAGAAGAAGGGGATAAACTCACCCCAATGTCCAATAATCATATTTAACTTTGGATAACGATCAAAAATGCCAGATAATACTAGATGTATTGCATGAATACCGACATCAATGTGCCAACCATAACCAAAACAAGCAAATGTTGCCGCAGTTACTTCAGGATAATTTCCTTTATAGTATGATTGATAAATGTCACTGTTAACTGGCGCGGGATGTAGATAAATCGGTACGTCTAAATTTTCAGCTTTTTTGAAAATAATGTCATATTTGTCTTGATCAAGAAAACCATCTTGTGCACGTCCCATAATGAGCGCACCTTTGAATCCTAAATCATTGATGCAACGTTCGAATTCTCGCGCTGCGGCTTCAGGCTCATTGATAGGTAAAGTTGCAAAGCCTACAAAACGATTGGGATATTGTGCAATATAGTTTGCCAATTGATCGTTGGCTTTTTGACATAATTCAATGGCTTTCTGACCAACTAAATTTGAAGGAGACCCATTTCCATAAGATAAGACTTGAATTTGAACGTCTTGATTATTCATAAATTGGATACGTTCATCATGATGTGATAATTCATCTGCATTTGTAAAACCTGTCTTTTTTTCAAGGCCTTCTAACATTACTTTCATCGGCACACCTTTAGGATCTGCCGATATCGCATTCATCGTTTCTTTTTGAATATCTTCAATGACATAATGTTCTTCAAACGTAATACTTTTCATTTGATTCGCCTCCATATTGTTTTGCATGTATATTGCATCTATTGCAGAAGCATTTTTTATTTACCTCTAAATTCAATATTTGTAACATAAATTTGGATTACCAAGGCATTTCACCATTCCCATTAATAAATGTACCTGTCGGGCCATCTGCATCAATGGTTGCTAATTGAATGATTGGCTTGATCCCTTCAGAAACATGTTTTGAATTATTACTAAAATCACCAACTAAATCAGTGTTTGTAGCACCTGGATCAGCAGCATTGATTTGCATGTTTGGTAATCCTTTAGCGTATTGTAATGTTAGCATTGTTACTGCCGATTTAGACGAACAATAAGCTAATGAATTCACTTTATATTCAGCTGTTTCGGGGTTTGTAACCATTCCAAATGAACCTAAACCACTTGATACGTTGACGACAACAGGTTGTTCAGATTTTTCTAAGAGAGGGACGAATGTGTTCATCATTCGAACGATACCAAATACATTCGTTTGATATACTTCTTCAACGTCACGAGGTGTCAATTTGGAAGGTGCTGAAAATTGACCAGATATACCTGCATTGTTAATGAGGATATCAAGACGACCTTCTTTTTCAGCAATCATGTTATAAGCATTTTTGACAGAGTAGTCACTTGTAACATCTAACTGTACATAATGAACACCTAATTTTTGAGATGCTTGTTGTCCTCTTACGTCATTACGAGAACCTATATACACTTTGTAGCCCAATGCTTTAAGTGCCTCCGCACTTGCATAGCCTAATCCTTTATTACCACCTGTAATTAACACAATTTTAGTCATTACGTTCCACCTCATCTAAATAAATGTTTAATAAATAATTTCTATACGCTTCAATTGAAATATGGCGATGTTCTATTTGGAAATCAAATACACGTGTTGATAATGCTTGCAACAGCATATCTGTTTTAAACTTCGTGTAAATGTCGTCATCGCTTTTAAACAAGTCATAATAAAAATCAAATAATTCTTGATAAAATGCGCTTTGGTAAAAACGTAATTTATTGTTGCCTGCTTCAATACATTGCAGTAGTGCCTTATTATCGATTTTAAATTGTAAAAGATAATCTAACGACACTTGCATAACCTCATAATTAGAATGATAGTCATCTTTAATTTGCTTAAAATGAGTGATAAAAATATCAAGGTCTCTTTGTATGACGTAGTAGCATAAATCGCTTTTATCTTTAAAATGTCGATATAGTGTCCCCATACCGATACCTAGTTCTTTAGCAATACGGTTCATACTAATGTTTTCAACGCCTTCTTCATCAAAAAGTTTGTGCGCTATTTCTTCAATTCGTTGCCTATTCTCTTTTGCATCTTTTCGCATGATTCCACCTACTTATAGTTCTCTAAAATTGACAAACGGATAACTCTCCGTTTATTATAAAACGTGTTAAGAAAGTTAGCAATGAATTTGCAATAACTATTAAACATCATAAAAGAAAAGAGTGTTGCGTATGTCTTTAAATAAAGAGCAAAGACGTATTACAGCTGAAGAATTGCAAGCACATTTCGAAGCATCAACTTTATCGGTTCAAATGATTGCAGAAAAACTGAATGTTACTACAGAAGATGTGGAAAAAGCATTAGCTATGAAAGCGCCACTAGGCATTTTTAGTCATCAATTACAACGATTTATTCATTTAGTATGGGATGTCAGAAATGTAATAAATGACAATATTAAGGAAAATGGACAAACACCAGAACCATATACGTATTTAAAAGGTGAAAAAGAGGACTATTGGTTTTTAAGATAAAAGGGGAGTGGATCTAAAATGAAAGATATTTTAGTAATAGGCGCAACAGGGAAGCAAGGTAATGCAGTTGTAAAACAGTTGTTAGAGGATGGATGGTATGTAAGTGCATTAACAAGAAATAAGAATAATCGTAAACTTTCAGACATAGGACATCCGCATTTATCAATCGTTGAAGGTGATCTGAGTGATAGTGTTAGTTTGCAATCAGCGATGAAAGGGAAGTATGGCTTATACAGTATTCAGCCAATCGTTAAAGATGATGTTAGCGAAGAATTAAGACAAGGTATGAAGATAATTGAAATAGCTGAGCAAGAAAATATTCAACATATTGTGTATAGTACTGCGGGAGGGGTTAATCGAAATCGAACTGGCCCACACTTTGAAGTACTAGCAAAAATAGAAAATAGATTAATAGAATCTAATATAAATGCAACAATTATCAAACCATCATTCTTTATGGATAATTTTTTACGTATTGCTAAAGTCGAAGATGAACGTATTACATTACCAGAATTTATTAATCCGAATATAAAATTCACAATGATTTCTTCTATTGATATAGCTAAAATTGCATCGTATATTTTTGCACATCCACAAAGCTTTACGCATCAATCAATAGAGATTGGTTCCGATGAAGTTACATTAAGTGAAGCAGCAACAATTTTTAGTGAAGTGACAGGTAAATCAACTGTTATAGAAGGAGAATTTGTTAGTGGTGTTGCAGAAAAGCAATGGTTGGAAGAAAAAGGTTATGAAGTAGACTTTGAATTAATGGCTGAAATAAATCCAACAAGATTATCATTAAGTGATTGGCTTAAAGTCCAAGACTATAATAAGTAATGAATGGGGTGCAATCATGATTCAATCAATGTGGTTTAATTTGCATGTGCAAGATTTAGAAAAGAGCGCACAGTTTTATAAAGCGTTAGGATTTAAAATAAATAGAAACCCACAAATGTTAGATAAAATGGTAGGCATTCAAATAGGTCAAACAACCGTAATTTTAATAGAAAACAAGCATTTTCAAAATGTGAGTCAGCAAAGCCTTAACACTGAACCAAATGAAGTGATGATTTCTCTAGGTGTGAACACAAATGAAGAAGTTGACCAGTTGGTGAATAAAGTGAAAGAAGCGGGTGGCACAGTCGTTCAAGAACCAACAGTAAGCCAAGGGTTTTATGGTGCAATGTTCAAAGATCTTGATGGACACCATTTTAATTTTTTAGTCTGCTAAAATAAAATTCTCAAAAGAATAAATAAAAAGCCCATACAGAGATGAAGCGTAATGTGCGCATGTCGTAAGAGACATGGTGCGACACATTAGTGTCTTCAATCCGTATGGGCTTTGTTTATGAGGTCAGTTGGCACCTTAAGTGCAATACCTCGTGAGCAAATATTAATTTTGAATATAACCGTATTGTTGGCGAAGATCATAAACTTTATCTGGTGTGACATCCTGACCGATTGGATCAACGACTTTCATTGTAGAGAATGTTGTTAACACTTGACCTCTAATCATGCTCAAATAGTCCTGTCTCAAAGCATGTTGTTCTTGTTTTTCAGCTACAGTAAGTGGTTGTACTTTTTCTTTATTTGCAAGTTCATTAATTCTATCTAAAATTTTCATATTGTCATATCCTCCTTAGAATCAAGTGTTGATATATTTTGAGTTTATTTCTATAAGGTAATTTATCAACACATTCAGTAATGTTTTTAGTTTCTCGGTCTTTTGACCAGCAGATTTTTGGAATTAAAATAAGGGGTTTGAGACACGATTTTAATAGTAGTACGACGGCAAAGTGATGTTATTGAAGTGCCGTTTGATATACATGTCTGCAATGTTGTTTTATAAGACAGGATGACGTAGCTGAGCAAAGAAATGAGCATTGTCGAATGACATCGTGTGTCTTATTAAAATTGCAATGGCCATCGCATAGGTATATTCACAGTCGATTTTCTTGATTTCTACATTATCATAATACGTAGTGTAAAAGTTATACGACAGTCGATAGTCGATTCGCTTATTACCACGAGCAATTATTATGTGATGCTTCAACTTCGACTTCAATTTACTTATAATGAATGTCATTAGACTCTGACTATTCTGATTAATATTTAATATGTTATGCGTGTGTTCAAACCCCTGAGGTTCATCTGTCTCGCTCACGTCAATCCCTCCTATCTTAGTATTTAAACAACGCATATCAACTATGCGACATGTGTTGTTTAGACATACTATACTACTATGTCGTACGTTTGCCAATAAACACGTACATATCATTTGTTGCCTAAACAACATATTGCCTGAAGTGTTGTTTAAGTACGCAAAAACAAAAATGCTTGTCACTAAAATCTATATGTTTTAATGACAAGCTTATTTTTATTCAGTTAACGACTGCCAATATGGCTTTGTAGAGTATAGGACGTTGATTTATGTCCTAGACACGGCTAATCAATCGTAATACGTTAAATTTTATTGTGTGTACAAGTATGAACCTAAGTCACATAGTGATTTCAAGATGCATGACTAAATACCAAGTTTTATTAAAAATGTGCTATATGATGAATTAAAAATGGAAGGTTGCGATCGATAAACACATCGGCTGTTTCTTGACTCGTGTTAAACCAATGTAATGCTAAGCCTGAGATACCAGCTGCTAAAAAACTCGCACTATTTACAATGATATCTCGTTGATGCTCCGGATAGCTGTTTTCTAACATAATCGCAAAAATATCTTCTAATTCATTATTAATACGTTGATGTGCTTTGTTGCAAAATGCTTCACTATTTAATTCGCAAGACTTTGCAGCATCTTTGATATAACTCGCAATTGAAATGAAAATATTACGCAGTACCTTTTCATTAATGACATTAGAAATGCTCAAGTTATCATTCAAGTCTTTTAAAATGGTTACAGACAATGTGTAGTCTAGGAGGTCTTCTTTATCAGTGAAATGAGCGTAAAATGTTGCACGATTTAGCGTAGCAATATCAGTGATATCTTTAACTGTAATTTGAGATAATTTCTTTTCTCTAGAAATTTTAAGAAAAGCATCGACAAGCAATTGTTTGGTTCTAACGATTCTTGGATCTATGGATTTACTTTCAATCATTTGTTCACTACCTAACATCTGTTGTTTTAACACTTATTATCAGTATCTTCTATTATATTGTCAATTGTGTTGATGATATGTAAGTGCTGATACGCTCCTAACAAATAATGTACCTTTTTGGTAAGCATTTGAATGCCTTTCTTCTATTATATGAATGTATTTTAAAAATGAAGATAAAATAAAAGTGTATTGTAACAATATGTTTGAAAAATTGCCAATTTCTTTATCTAAAAATTCAGAATTTTGTGATATACTATTTTTCATAGTCTTGAGTTATAGATGATATCGCTAGCCTAAATATAACAACATCGGCATGCACATCTTAGAATTTAAGCTAGTGGTAGCTTATAACTTAAGGCTCTTTATTATTTTTGCATAAATATGCGTATACATAAGTGGAAGGATGATATTATGACATCAATTAAAACAATTACACCAAAAGATTTTATATTTAGAGTTTTATCGGGTGTCGCTATAGGTATTGTTGCGGGTTTAGTTCCCAATGCTATACTTGGAGAAATTTTTAAGTATTTTATGGATTATCATCCAATTTTTAAAACATTACTGGGTGTTGTAGTAGCAATTCAATTTACAGTACCAGCTTTGATTGGTGCATTAATTGCCATGAAATTTGACCTATCGCCATTAGCAATTGCAGTAGTATCTAGTGCTGCATATGTAGGAAGCGGGGCAGCACAATTTAAAAATGGTGCTTGGGTTATTGCTGGTATAGGTGACCTGATAAATACAATGATCACAGCAGCTATAGCCGTATTATTTATTTTGTTAATTCAACATCGTGTCGGTAGTATGGCGTTGATTGTTTTTCCGACAGTAGTTGGAGGTATTTCAGGAGCTATAGGTGTTCTAATATTGCCATATACTAGAATGATTACAACAGGCATTGGAAATATGGTAAATGGATTCACAGAATTACAACCAATTATAATGAGTATTTTAATTTCAATGGTATTTAGTCTTATTATTATTTCACCGTTATCTACGGTAGCAATTGCTTTTGCAATAGGTATTACTGGACTAGCTGCTGGATCTGCATCAATCGGAATTTCAGCAACTGAAGCCGTTCTTATTATTGGAACTAGTAAAGTAAATAGATTAGGTGTACCACTATCTGTATTCTTCGGTGGGGTCAAAATGATGATACCGAATATTGTCAAATACCCAATTTTAATGTTGCCAATATTAACGACTGCAATTGTTTCAGGGTTGGTATCAGCAATAGTTGGTATTTATGGAACGAAAGAATCTGCTGGTTTTGGTTTTATAGGTATGGTTGGGCCAATCAATGCGTTTAAATTCATGCATGTTGATTCAGCATGGTTAAGTGTATTGCTTATTGTAGTTGCATTCTTTGTAGTACCATTCCTTACAGCGTGGGTTGCGGATATCGTTTATAGAAAAGTATTTCGTCTTTATACAAATGATATTTTCAAATTTATGGGTTAATTTCCGATCTATCTATTGAAATGGAGTAATCTTTAAATCATAAGTTTGGATTAGCAAAACAATTGAAATAGAAACTTTCATTATAGAAGAAATTTACTCACGTGTTTAAAATCAAATATGTCTTTTGAAAAAGGAAGACTTTAATTTAATAAAAGATGTGTATTCTAAAACTTTGAATATGTAATAATAATAGCAATCAATACATTTGTAGAAATCTATGTGTTGATTGCTTTTTAATTGCGTTTAATTGATCAAAGTAAGTTGTATTTGATGACGGTAATGTTACAGGCGTGTAACAAAAATACAATCTGTAATATTACGAAAGCTGTAATAGTTGAGCTAAATATAGTAAAAAACTTATGCATTTATGCTTATTTCAAGGATTGATTAGATTCTAAAAGAAACATATTTCACATTACAGTATAAAACAACCATATTTCAACATTACAAATAACACTTGATATTGTAATGTTTTGTAAAGAAAGTGTAATTTACTTGCTACTTTTTTATGATATAGTGAGTACCGTTGAAAGAAATAAAAGACAATTTAAACTTGCACTACGACATTCAAATTCAAAATATAATTACTAAAAACATAAACTTACAATTATTACTGGAGGATTTTTTACTATGAAAAAGACAATTATGGCATCATCATTAGCAGTGGCATTAGGTGTAACAGGTTACGCAGCAGGTACAGGACATCAAGCACACGCTGCTGAAGTAAACGTTGATCAAGCACACTTAGTTGACTTAGCGCATAATCACCAAGATCAATTAAATGCAGCTCCAATCAAAGATGGTGCATATGACATCCACTTTGTAAAAGATGGTTTCCAATATAACTTTACTTCAAATGGTACTACATGGTCATGGAGCTATGAAGCAGCTAATGGTCAAACTGCTGGTTTCTCAAACGTTGCAGGTGCAGACTACACTACTTCATACAACCAAGGTTCAAATGTACAATCAGTAAGCTACAATGCACAATCAAGTAACTCAAACGTTGAAGCTGTTTCAGCTCCAACTTACCATAACTACAGCACTTCAACTACTTCAAGTTCAGTGAGATTAAGCAATGGTAATACTGCAGGTGCTACTGGTTCATCAGCAGCTCAAATCATGGCTCAACGTACTGGTGTTTCAGCTGCTACATGGGCTGCAATCATCGCTCGTGAATCAAATGGTCAAGTAAATGCTTACAACCCATCAGGTGCTTCAGGTTTATTCCAAACTATGCCAGGTTGGGGTCCAACAAACACTGTTGACCAACAAATCAACGCAGCTGTTAAAGCATACAAAGCACAAGGTTTAAGCGCTTGGGGATTCTAATTCCTTCATAATTAATAAAAGTAATGTTTAGACATTAAATATATAGCTCTTCCCATAGAAATTGGGGAGAGTTTTTTTATTAATTAAAAATACATTTCTTAAAAAGTGGATATTGAAGTTAGGGAAATTTATTGGACTTTATTGTATTACTGCTAAAATACTTGTCTTTATTAAGTGCCAAGTGGAATGAAACTTCATTTGAGGCTGTACTGAGTACACTAGATACAAACTAAACGCGCATTTTATGATTAAATTAAATGAAAAAGGAGATAAAAATGGCTATAAACATAATTGAATATAATAGATCTTATAAGGAAGAGTTAATCGAATTTATTTTATCGATTCAAAAAAATGAATTTAATATAAATATTGATAGGAATGATCAACCTGATTTGGAAAACATCGAACATAATTATTTGAATAGCGGAGGTCAATTTTGGCTTGCAATAAACAATCATCAAAATATTGTTGGTACTATAGGTTTGATTAGACTAGATAATAATATGTCTGCACTTAAAAAAATGTTTGTTGATGAAGGTTATAGGAATTTAAAAATAGGTAAAAAACTTTTAGATAAAGTTATAATGACATGTAAAGAACAAAATATCGATGGTATTTATTTAGGAACAATTGATAAATTTATTAGTGCACAGTATTTTTATTCTAATAATGGCTTCCGAGAAATTAAGCGAGGAGATTTACCAAGTAGTTTTCCTAAATTAGATGTAGATAATAGGTTTTATTATAGAAATTTAAAAGATTAATTCGATGCAATGAATAATTGATATGACAATCTTAGTAATATTCATTTTAAAAGTGACACATAGCGTTTAAATATAAAGGTTGACGTGATATATCGTTTGGTTTAAATTAGAGGATAGGCTGCATTTCACTTTATTTTCAATACATGTTAGTTTTTTCAACTTTGAAAAAGTAAATTCCGAATAGCAAATCTTAATGATTCTGTAAAAGTAAGATGCATAAAATATAAAACGAACCTTTTTTTGTAAAAATATAATGAAAACAACAGTTATTTTGTTAAAAATTCAAGAATCTATGATAATCTATGTTATGTAGTAAAATCGACAAATTTATATGTGGTTTGCAGTAATGAAATTAACTGTAATAATTGTTTTCTACTTAATAAAAAATTTAAAACTATCTTAATTAAGGGTTAAATCAATTAATGAAAATCAGTGCAATATTTTATTTTCAAAAATATTGTGATATGCTACAAAATAGAGAAAAATAAATGGGGCGTTTATTAACATGGATACAAAAGACTTTAAACGTTTAGAAAAAATGTATTCCCCGCGATACTTACCCGGATTAGATGGATTGAGGGCATTCGCAGTTATAGGAATCATTATTTATCACTTGAATGCACAATGGTTAAGTGGGGGCTTTTTAGGAGTAGATACATTCTTCGTTATTTCAGGTTATTTAATAACAAGTTTGTTGATAAGTGAGTATTATCGGACGCAAAAAATCGATTTACTAGAGTTTTGGAAGCGACGATTGAAACGACTCATTCCGGCAGTGTTATTTTTAATCTGTGTCGTGCTTACGTTCACACTGATATTTAAACCGGAATTGATTATACAAATGAAACGAGATGCTATTGCAGCTATATTCTATGTTTCAAACTGGTGGTACATTTCACAGAATGTAGATTATTTTAACCAATTTGCTATTGAACCACTCAAACATTTATGGTCTTTAGCCATTGAAGAACAATTTTACTTGCTTTTCCCATTGGTTATCACGTTCTTATTACATAGATTTAAACCGAGAAATATTATTCAAACGCTATTTATTGTATCGTTGATTTCTTTAGGACTTATGATAGTGATTCATTTCATCACTGGAGATAATTCACGTGTGTATTTTGGGACAGATACACGACTGCAAACTTTATTGCTTGGTTGTATATTAGCATTTATTTGGCCACCGTTTGCTTTGAAAAAAGATATTTCTAAAAAGATTGTCGTATCATTAGATATTATAGGGATATCTGGTTTTGCGGTGCTAATGACTTTGTTCTTTATAGTTGGAGACCAAGATCAATGGATTTATAATGGAGGATTTTACATTATATCATTTGCAACTTTATTCATTATTGCGATTGCGGTACATCCTTCTAGTTTATTTGCTAAATTTTTAAGTATGAAACCCTTGCTAATTATAGGTAAACGATCATATAGTTTATATTTATGGCATTATCCTATCATTGTTTTTGTGAACAGTTATTACGTACAAGGACAAATACCCGTATACGTCTATGTGATAGAAATTTTGTTAACAGCGTTAATGGCTGAAATTTCGTATCGCTTTATTGAAACACCTATACGTAAAAAAGGGTTTAAAGCTTTTGCATTTTTACCTAAAAAGAAGGGGCAATTTGCTAGAACTGTGTTAGTTATCCTATTATTGGTTCCGTCTATCGTTGTGCTCAGTGGACAGTTTGATGCACTTGGCAAACAACATGAAGCCGAGAAGAAAGAGAAGAAGACGGAATTTAAAACAACGAAGAAAAAAGTCGTTAAAAAAGATAAGCAAGAGGATAAGCAGACAGCAAATAGTAAAGAGGATATTAAAAAGTCATCACCACTATTAATTGGTGACTCGGTTATGGTGGATATTGGTAATGTCTTTACTAAGAAAATACCAAATGCACAAATTGATGGTAAAGTTGGACGGCAACTCGTTGATGCTACACCAATTGTGAAATCGCAATATAAAGACTATGCTAAAAAAGGTCAAAAAGTTGTAGTAGAGCTTGGTACAAATGGCGCATTTACGAAAGATCAATTAAATGAACTATTGGATAGTTTCGGAAAAGCAGACATTTATTTAGTTTCTATTAGAGTACCTAGAGATTATGAAGGTAGAATAAATAAATTAATTTATGAGGCAGCTGAAAAGCGCTCTAATGTACATCTAGTCGATTGGTATAAAGCTTCTGAAGGTCATCCGGAGTACTTTGCATATGACGGTATTCACTTAGAATATGCAGGTAGTAAAGCACTGACTGATTTGATTGTAAAAACGATGGAAACACATGCTACAAATAAGAGATAACTTGATGCACTAAACTTTTGAAATATTACATTACTTCTGATATTTATTATCAAAAAGGATGTATTTCATTAAAAGTTTAGTGCTTTTTTTATTTTCAAATCCCATGTTAGCGGTGCAGAAAAAGTGTTGTAAACATTCTAATTGGTATATTACATTCAATGATGCTTTGTTAGGAACAGATTACATTATGATAACAAAGTCCACAAGGTACCTAATCTCTGTTATAGTTTGTTTTATCGCAAAACTATAAAAGTTATAATTATTTGCATACTAAAAAAATAAAAAATATAAAATTTAAAATAATTGAGTCGCTAATGACTATATGTATAGAGTGTTTTGATTATTGGGAGGATATTTAATTATGAAAAAAATCGTTACAGCTACAATCGCTACAGCAGGACTTGCCACTATCGCATTTGCAGGACATGATGCACAAGCCGCAGAACAAAATAACAATGGATATAATTCTAATGACGCTCAATCATACAGCTATACGTATACAATTGATGCACAAGGTAATTATCATTACACTTGGACAGGAAATTGGAATCCAAGTCAATTAACGCAAAACAACACATACTACTACAACAACTACAATACTTATAGTTATAACAATGCATCTTACAATAACTATACAAACAATAGCCAAACAGCAACAAATAACTATTACACTGGTGGATCAGGTGCAAGTTATAGCACAACAAGCAATAATGTTCGTGTGACTACAACTGCAGCGCCATCTTCAAATGGTCGTTCAATTTCTAATGGTTATGCATCAGGAAGTAACTTATATACTTCAGGACAATGTACTTATTATGTATTTGATCGTGTTGGTGGAAAAATTGGTTCAACATGGGGCAATGCCAACAATTGGGCTAGTGCAGCTGCTGCATCAGGTTATACTGTGAACAATACCCCTAAAGCTGGTGCAATCATGCAAACAACACAAGGTTACTATGGACATGTAGCTTATGTTGAGAGCGTGAATAGCAATGGTTCAGTACGTGTTTCTGAAATGAACTATGGTCACGGTGCAGGTGTCGTAACATCACGAACTATTTCAGCAAACCAAGCAGGTTCATATAATTTCATTCATTAATCAAATGTAAATCAAATGACGTCAATAGTCTCTAACATGAGAGTATTGGCGTTTTTGTTTTATATAAATATAAATGAGAGCGGTTTATTCACTAATCTTTAGGGAACTAAGTAATAAAATGGCAATTTATACTATATAGGTATGATTGAGAGTGATTCAATTTAAATGAAAATCATAAAAAAATATATCAAAACAGCATTTTTCTGCAGTATGTATTGGTTAATTGTTCAACTAAATATAGCAAATTTAGGTACAAGAATTCCTGACAAGTATTTTCGTCAGAAGCATATAATATTTAAATCATTTAACTTTGAGAAGCATGGAAAATTTTGGAACAAATGGTTTTACGTAAGAAAATGGAAACATAAGATTTTAGATGGTCATCAGCTTAATCAAAATATATATGATCAGCGTCATTTAATGACAATCAATACTGATGAAATTGAAAAAATGATTATAGAGACAAAGAGGGCAGAGTTAATTCATTGGATATCGATACTTCCAGTCATCATATTCAATAAAGGCCCTCGTTTAGTAAAGTATATAAATATTTTCTATGCAATGATAGCTAATGTTCCAATCATTATTGTGCAACGTTATAATCGACCGAGATTAACGCAGTTACTACGCATATTAAAACGAAGAGGTGAACGTCATGACTAAACATATCATCGTTATTGGTGGTGGCTTAGGTGGGATTTCTGCAGCAATTCGAATGGCACAAAGTGGCTATTCGGTCTCATTATATGAACAAAATAATCATATAGGAGGCAAAGTGAATCGTCATGAATCAGATGGCTTTGGCTTTGATTTAGGTCCATCTATTTTAACGATGCCTTATATTTTTGAAAAATTATTCGAATATAGCAAGAAGCAAATGTCAGACTACGTTAAAATCAAGAGATTGCCACATCAATGGCGTAGCTTTTTTCCAGATGGAACGACTATCGATTTGTATGAAGGTATTAAAGAAACAGGTCAGCATAATGCGATATTGTCGAACAAGGATATAGAGGAACTGCAAAATTATTTGAATTACACAAAACAAATCGATCGTATAACTGAAGAAGGATATTTTAAGCATGGCTTAGATACACTTTCTCAAATTATTAAATTTCATGGGCCATTAAATGCACTTATTAATTATGATTATGTACATACTATGCAACAGGCCATAGACAAGCGTATCTCGAATCCATACTTGCGACAAATGTTAGGCTATTTTATCAAATATGTTGGTTCTTCATCATACGATGCGCCAGCTGTATTATCTATGTTATTCCATATGCAACAAGAGCAAGGCCTTTGGTATGTAGAAGGTGGAATCCATCATTTAGCCAATGCCTTGGAAAAGTTAGCGCGTGAAGAAGGTGTCACAATTCATACAGGTACACGTGTGGACAATATTAAAACATATCAAAGACGTGTGACGGGTATCAGATTAGATACAGGTGAGTTTGTAAAGGCAGATTATATTATTTCAAATATGGAAGTCATACCTACTTATAAATATTTACTTCACCTTGATACTCAACGATTAAACAAATTAGAGCGGGAATTTGAGCCAGCAAGCTCAGGATATGTGATGCATTTAGGTGTTGCTTGCCAATACCCGCAATTAGCACATCATAATTTCTTTTTTACGGAAAATGCTTATCTCAATTATCAACAAGTTTTTCATGAAAAAGTATTGCCAGATGATCCGACCATTTATCTAGTAAATACGAATAAAACTGATCACACACAAGCACCAGTAGGTTATGAAAACATCAAAGTCTTACCACATATTCCATATATTCAAGATCAGCCTTTTACAGCTGAAGATTATGCGAAGTTTAGGGATAAAATTTTGGATAAATTAGAAGAAATGGGACTTACTGATTTAAGAAAACACATTATTTATGAAGATGTTTGGACACCGGAGGATATTGAAAAAAATTATCGTTCTAATCGTGGTGCAATATATGGTGTTGTAGCAGATAAAAAGAAAAACAAAGGGTTTAAATTTCCTAAAGAAAGTCAGTATTTTGAAAACTTGTACTTTGTAGGTGGATCAGTAAATCCTGGTGGTGGCATGCCAATGGTTACATTAAGTGGGCAACAAGTCGCAGACAAAATAAACGCGCGAGAAGCGAAGAATAGGAAGTGATATCTATGAAATGGTTATCACGAATATTAACAGTAATAGTGACTATGTCTATGGCGTGTGGTGCATTGATATTTAATCGTAGGCATCAGCTAAAGGCGAAAACGCTGAACTTCAATCATAAAGCATTAACAATTATTATTCCGGCTAGAAACGAAGAAAAAAGAATAGGTCATTTACTACATTCGATAATACAACAGCAAGTTCCAGTAGATGTCATTGTTATGAATGACGGATCGATAGATGAAACAGCACGTGTAGCGCGTTCATATGGTGCGACTGTAGTAGATGTTGTTGATGATACTGAAGGTAAATGGTATGGGAAATCACATGCTTGTTATCAAGGTGTGACGCATGCATGCACGAATCGTATTGCTTTTGTAGATGCTGATGTAACTTTCTTAAGGAAAGATGCTGTTGAAACGTTGATTAATCAGTATCAATTACAAGGTGAAAAAGGATTGTTAAGCGTACAGCCTTATCATATAACAAAGCGTTTCTACGAAGGGTTTTCAGCGATATTTAATTTAATGACAGTCATTGGTATGAATGTATTTTCTACCTTAGACGACGGTCAGACTAACCAACATGCATTTGGACCGGTGATATTAACAAATAAAGAAGATTATTATGCAACTGGAGGTCATAAAAGTGCGAACCGTCATATTATTGAAGGATTTGCTTTAGGAAGTGCATATACTTCACAATCATTGCCCGTAACAGTTTATGAAGGATTTCCGTTTGTTGCATTTCGCATGTATCAAGAAGGATTTCAGTCATTACAAGAAGGATGGACAAAGCATTTGTCAACTGGGGCAGGTGGCACAAAGCCTAAGATCATGGCAGCAATAGTGTTGTGGTTGTTCGGTTCTATTGCGAGTATTGTAGGGCTATGTCTTAGTTTAAAATATCGCCAAATGTCTGTAGGAAAAATGTTAACAGTTTACTTGAGCTATACTACACAATTTATTTATCTGCATCGAAGGGTCGGCCAATTTTCTAATTTATTAATGGTATGTCATCCATTGTTATTTATGTTTTTTACTAAAATTTTCATCCAATCTTGGAGACAAACGCATTGTTATGGTGTAGTTGAATGGAAAGGTCGTCAATATTCTATATCTAAAGAACAATAAATCAAGGTAATGGCATTTCAATATAGGAGGACTAGTATGGCAATGATGGATATGAATTTTAAATATTGTCATAAAATCATGAAGAAACATTCAAAAAGCTTTTCTTACGCTTTTGACTTGTTACCAGAAGATCAAAGAAAAGCGGTTTGGGCAATTTATGCTGTGTGTCGTAAAATTGATGACAGTATAGATGTTTATGGCGATATTCAATTTTTAAATCAAATAAAAGAAGATATACAATCTATTGAAAAATACCCATATGAACATCATCACTTTCAAAGTAATCGTAGAATCATGATGGCGCTTCAGCATGTTGCACAACATAAAAATATCGCCTTTCAATCTTTCTATAATCTCATTGATACTGTATATAAAGATCAACATTTTACAATGTTTGAAACGGACGCTGAATTATTCGGATATTGTTATGGTGTTGCTGGTACAGTAGGTGAAGTATTGACGCCGATTTTAAGTGATCATGAAACACATCAGACATACGATGTCGCAAGAAGGCTTGGTGAATCGTTGCAATTGATTAATATATTAAGAGATGTCGGTGAAGATTTTGAAAATGAACGGATATATTTTAGTAAGCAACGATTAAAGCAATATGAAGTTGATATTGCTGAAGTGTACCAAAATGGTGTTAATAATCATTATATTGACTTATGGGAATATTATGCAGCTATCGCAGAAAAAGATTTTCGAGATGTTATGGATCAAATCAAAGTATTTAGTATTGAAGCACAACCAATCATAGAATTAGCAGCACGTATATATATTGAAATACTGGACGAAGTGAGACAGGCTAACTATACATTACATGAACGTATTTTTGTGGATAAGAGGAAAAAAGCAAAGTTGTTTCATGAAATAAATAGTAAATATCATATAATATAGGTGGTTGAATAATGAAGATTGCAGTAATTGGTGCAGGTGTCACAGGATTAGCAGCGGCAGCCCGTATTGCTTCTCAAGGTCATGAAGTGACGATATTTGAAAAAAATACAAATGTAGGCGGGCGTATGAATCAATTAAAGAAAGACGGCTTTACATTTGATATGGGTCCCACAATTGTCATGATGCCAGATGTTTATAAAGATGTATTTACAATGTGTGGTAAAAATTATGAAGATTATATTGAATTGAGACAATTACGTTATATTTACGACGTGTATTTTGACCGCGATGATTGTATAACGGTGCCTACAGATTTAGCTGAATTACAGCACATGCTAGAAAGTATAGAACCGGGTTCAACACATGGTTTTATGTCCTTTTTAACAGATGTTTATAAAAAATATGAAATTGCACGTCGCTATTTCTTAGAAAGAACGTATCGCAAACCAAGTGACTTTTATAATATGACGTCACTTGTGCAAGGTGCTAAATTAAAAACTCTAAATCATGCAGATCAATTAATTGAGCAGTACATTGATAATGAAAAAATACAAAAACTGTTAGCCTTTCAAACGTTATACATAGGAATTGATCCAAAACGAGGCCCGTCACTATATTCAATTATTCCTATGATTGAAATGATGTTTGGTGTGCATTTTATTAAAGGCGGTATGTATGGCATGGCTCAAGGGCTAGCACAATTAAATAAAGACTTAGGCGTTAATATTGAACTTAATGCTGAAATTGAGCAAATTATTATTGATCCTAAATTCAAAAGGGCCGATGCGATAAAAGTGAATCGTGACATAAGAAAATTTGATAAAATTTTATGTACGGCTGATTTCCCTAGTGTTGCGGAATCATTAATGCCAGATTTTGCACCTATTAAAAAGTATCCACCACATAAAATTGCAGACTTAGATTACTCTTGTTCAGCATTTTTAATGTATATCGGTATAGATATTGATGTGACAGATCAAGTGAGACTTCATAATGTTATTTTTTCAGATGATTTTAGAGGCAATATTGAAGAAATATTTGAGGGACGTTTATCATATGATCCTTCTATTTATGTGTATGTTCCAGCGGTCGCTGATAAATCACTTGCGCCAGAAGGCAAAACTGGTATTTATGTGTTAATGCCGACTCCGGAACTTAAAACAGGTAGCGGAATCGATTGGTCAGATGAAGCTTTGACACAACAAATAAAAGATGTTATTTATCGTAAACTAGCAACAATTGAAGCATTTGAAGATATAAAATCGCATATTATATCGGAAACCATCTTTACGCCGAATGATTTTGAGCAAACGTATCATGCGAAATTTGGTTCGGCATTCGGTTTAATGCCAACTTTATCGCAAAGTAATTATTATCGTCCACAAAATGTATCGCGAGATTATAAAGATTTATATTTTGCAGGTGCAAGTACGCATCCAGGTGCAGGCGTTCCTATTGTCTTAACGAGTGCGAAAATAACTGTAGACGAAATAATTAAAGATATTGAGCAAGGCGTGTAAGGGAGTAGTCTAAGAGAAAGATGTGAGAAAAGTATAAGGGGAACGTAAAAGACATTGTGAAATAAGTATGTGCTTAAGAAGTTTTATTTAACAATGAATGACGCCTGTTAAGGTTCACGTTTGAATACGTGCCTTGATGGGCGTTATACTTTATATAAGCATATCTAACTGGTTGCGCATGCGGATATGCATGGCTGTTAAATCATAACGATTGAGTGTGTATTAATCTGAAAATTCCTAATATTGACAATAATATTGTACCTACCTAAAATGAAAATAAATTCATTCAATACAACGTGTGACATAAATTCTGTTGAACATAACGGTGAATGACGATGTCATTGTAACCATCTAAATGAGAGTGATACAAGTTGTTAGGATTATGATAGTCGCCCAGGCTATGTTTAATGATAGAGGAGGAATTTGATGATTTCTAACAAATTAGCAAATATCCCTGATAGTTATTTCGGGAAAACGATGGGACGTAAAATCGAACATGGACCATTGCCATTAATTAATATGGCAGTTGGGATCCCTGATGGGCCCACGCCACAAGGTATTATTGATCATTTTCAAAAAGCACTAACTATTCCTGAAAATCAAAAATATGGTGCTTTTCATGGTAAAGAGATGTTCAAGCAAGCCATTGTAGATTTTTATCAAAGACAATATGATGTGACGTTAGATAAAGAAGATGAAGTATGTATTTTATATGGTACAAAAAATGGATTAGTGGCAGTACCGACATGTGTTATCAATCCAGGAGATTACGTGTTACTACCGGATCCAGGTTATACAGATTACTTGGCAGGAGTACTTTTAGCTGATGGAAAGCCAGTGCCACTTAATTTAGAACCGCCACATTATTTGCCAGATTGGTCCACAGTTGATTCACAAATAATAGATAAAACAAAACTCATTTATTTAACGTATCCAAATAATCCAACTGGATCGACAGCTACGAAAGAAGTTTTTGATGAAGCGATAGCTAAATTTAAAGATACAGACACTAAAATCGTGCATGACTTTGCTTATGGTGCTTTCGGTTTCGACGCTAAAAATCCTAGTATACTTGCTTCGGAAAATGGGAAAGATGTTGCGATTGAAATTTATTCCTTGTCTAAAGGTTATAACATGTCAGGTTTTAGAGTCGGTTTTGCAGTTGGTAATAAAGATATGATTCAAGCTTTGAAAAAGTACCAAACGCACACAAATGCTGGGATGTTTGGTGCATTACAAGATGCCGCAATATATGCTTTGAATCATTATGATGATTTTTTAGAAGAACAAAGCAATGTATTTAAAGCACGTCGTGACCGATTCGAAGCCATGCTTGCAAAAGTTGATTTGCCATTTGTTCATGCTAAAGGTGGCATATATGTATGGTTGGAAACACCGTCTGGTTATGACAGCGAGCAATTTGAGCAATTTTTAGTGAAAGAGAAATCAATACTTGTTGCACCGGGGAAACCATTTGGAGAGAATGGTAATCGTTATGTGAGAATCTCATTGGCGTTAGATGACCAGCAATTAGACGAAGCAGCAATAAGATTAACAGAATTAGCAAATTTATATAAATAATAAAGTTAAGGGTGATGTTAAAATGACAAAAATTAAAATCATGAGTGTACGTGATGAAGATATGCCTTATATCAAGGCGTGGGCAGAGAAACATCATGTTGAGGTAGATATTACTAAAGAAGCATTAACTGATGACAATGTTGAAGGTGTCGCTGGTTATGATGGCTTATCGCTATCACAACAAATACCATTATCAGAGCATGTTTATAAACGATTAAATGAACTAGGTATTAAACAAATCGCACAACGTAGTGCTGGATTTGATACATATGATTTGGAGTTAGCAAACAAGTATAACTTGATTGTGTCAAATGTGCCGTCATACTCTCCGAATTCAATTGCGGAGTTTGCTGTGAATCAGGCTATTAATGTGGTTCGTCATTTTAATCAAATTCAAACGAAAGTGCGAGAGCATGATTTTAGATGGGAACCTACTATTTTATCGAAATCCATTAAAGATTTAAAAGTAGCTGTTATTGGTACAGGTCGAATTGGCCGTGTAGTAGCCGATATATTTGCCAATGGTTATCAAAGTGATGTGGTCGCATACGACCCGTTTCCTAATGCTAAAATTGCAACGTATGTCGATTACAAAGATACGATTGAGGAAGCGGTTGAAGGTGCTGATATCGTGACATTACATGTACCTGCAACGAAATATAATCATTATCTATTTAATGCTGAATTATTTAAACACTTTAAAAAGGGCGCAGTATTTGTCAATTGTGCAAGAGGTTCTTTAGTAGATACTAAGGCGTTATTAGACGCATTAGACAATGGTGTGATTAAAGGTGCAGCACTTGATACGTATGAATTTGAACGCAAACTTTTCCCAAGTGATCAAAGGGGCAAAACACTGAACGATCCATTGTTAGAATCGTTGATTGACAGGGAAGATGTCATATTAACACCACATATTGCGTTTTATACTGAAGCTACAGTTGAAAATCTAATTGTCGATGCATTAGATGCAACATTAGATGTATTGCAGACTGGAGATACTAGGTTACGAGTAAATTAAAAATCGAACTGATGAGATAATTTGGATTGTTGGGATTCTCATCAGTTCGATTTTTTAATTTGGTGTTGATGACGTTGAATATTGCCTAATTAAACGACATCGTAACCTTGATCTTCAATTGCGTCTTTCATTTGAGATACAGCAACTTTACTGTCATCATATTGAACACTTACTTGACCATTTTCAAGGTTAACTTCAGCTGAAGTGACACCGTCAATATTATTTAATGCAGATTCAACAGCACTTTTGCAGTGACCACAGCTCATACCTTCAACATTTAAAATTTCTTGTGACATAGCATTCACCTCCTTTTAGAGCCACTTATTATTTATAATAATTAGTGGCTCTTATGC
>NZ_KV830995.1:31882-52419 GCF_001836945.1 Staphylococcus sp. HMSC062H10 | reverse complement strand
AATTAATTATACATTTTATTAACATTTAAGTCAACAACTTTTTGAAATTAATTTTCGTTAGTAATTCAAGTTATTTCTTAAGTTGAGTTGTTTTGTTTGCCTCAACAAATAAATACTATACAGGCTTTCAAACTGCTTAACAACAGTAAAAATTACACCTTTACTATCCATTCTGAACGCTCTCATTCTAAAAATCGAACTTAAAGAAATTACAATTGTTAATAGTACGTTTTCTAAAACAAATAAGGTGGTTATTTTTATGAAAAGATAATAAAAAAACCGCAAAACAGAACATTATTTTTTTACCAGAAATTAAAAATAAATTTACAAGTTTTAAATAATCTCTCAAAACACCGCTGTACAGGCTGATTTAATAAGCTTTAGACCAAAGAAATACAACTACTAAGCCAGCATCTATCATTTCAATTACAAAAGAATTTCATTTGCATAGTCATTAACTATCAACCGCATTTATCAAATTAATAGCACGAACACACCACAACGGTATTCCTACTTCGATAATCCAATTCGAATCATTACTATTAAAAGTAACAAATCACAACAAACGGCTTGCTTCCTAAATATCCCCCCTCAGTAAAAAGAAGTAAACCATGCCACCGCCACACCACAAATAAAGTAGTACATCACACCATAAAAAAAGCCACAATGATTACACTGTGACTTTTCTTACTATAGTATTAAATTCAAAAATGTTTAATAGAAGACATTACATTTCTGTTCTACCTGCGATTGCTTTAGATAATGTTACTTCGTCAGCATACTCTAAATCGCCACCTACCGATAACCCTTGTGCTAATCTCGTCACTTTGATACCTATAGGCTTAACTAATCTAGAAATATACATGGCTGTAGATTCCCCCTCTAAGTTCGGGTTCATAGCTAAGATTAATTCGCTAACTTCATCGTTTTTCAAGCGTTCAATCAATGAAGGAATATTAATATCTTCTGGTCCAATTCCATCCATAGGCGAAATAGACCCATGTAAAACGTGATATAAACCTTTGTATTCTCTCATTTTTTCCATAGCTATGACATCTTTGTCATCTTCCACAACACAAATAACTGAACGATCTCTTTGCTTATCTTCACAAATATAACATGGATCATTTTCAGTAATGTGACCACATACGCTACAATATGTTAATTCTCTTTTAACATCTACTAATGCTTTGGCAAACTGAACAACATCGTCTTCTTTCATATCTAAGGTATGAAAAGCCAGACGTTGGGCTGTCTTTGGACCAATGCCTGGCAATTTCATAAAGCTATCAATAAGCTTTGATATAGGTTCTGGATAATGCATCTATGATCACATTCCAGGGATGTTTAAGCCTTGAGTATGTTTACCTAAACGTTCTTGAGTAAGCTCATCAGCTTTATTCATCGCTTCATTAGTAGCTGCTAACACTAAGTCTTGTAGCATTTCAATATCATCTGGGTCTACAGCTTCTTCTTTGATTTCAACGTCGACAACTTCTTTATGACCAGTTACAGTAACTGCAACCATGCCACCGCCAGCTGTTCCTACAATACGCTCTTCTTTAAGTTTTTCTTGTTCTTGAGCCATTTTCTTTTGCATTTTTTGCATTTGTTTCATCATTTGTTGCATGTTTCCGCCACCGCGCATATTCCATTTCCTCCTTGAAAATCAATAAATATTTATCAATAAAATGATGTTTCTTTCATTATACATACGATTATATCGCTTGTCATGTATCACTCTTCATCTATCACATGTACAGTTTCTTCACCGAAAAGATCTTTTGCTTTTTGAGCAATATCTGTTTGTTGCGCTTGTTGCTTTGGCATATCATCGCCTTCGTTTTTACGATTTTGTAAATACTCCGTTCGAACTCTTTGCCATTGATCTGATGGTACACCAACAACTTTAACGTTTTTATTAACGATATTACATACAACACTTTCTATACTACTACGTTTCTCGTCGTCTTTATTGACGATTTCACAATGGATCTCTTCCTCAAATTTCACAAGTACGTGATCTTCACTTGCCGCCACAGGTTCCGAATTTTGCAATAAACTAACGAGTGATTTTTTATCATTATTTTTGGCATGATCAATCACTTCTTGCCAATGATCTTTCAACAATTTGATATCCGCCTTATTCGCTTTATCGAGCACTTTGGCAATTTGTTGCATCGAAAATGCATTTTTAGATTTTTGTATACCTCTCGCAGGCTTTTTCGAAGAATTTTGAGTAGGAGCGACACTCACTCCTTGAGCTTTAAGCGTCTTAAGTTCTTGTTCTAACTGTTCCATGCGTTGCAACAATACGTCTGTGTTTGGCGATGAAGCAATTTGTGCTGGTTCAGCTACATTCGCAATCACTTGTGGTTGACCCTTAATCTGCTCAGCTAATTTTACTAACAACACTTCAAAATGAACGTTTTGATTCACACTAAAACGAATCGACACTAATGTATCATTAATAAGATCAATCATTTGATATAACATATCTAATTCTAAGTTCATCAGTGCTCGATACTCAGTATCTTTCTCAGATGTTTTATTCATAATCGTATCTCTGACAAAATAAATCATATCATTTATTAGGCGATTCACTTCTTTACCTTCTGTTATAAACTGATGGTATTTTTTAAAAGATGCTTGTACGTCACCTTGTACAATATCATCAAACAAGTGATTCAACGCTTCATCATGAACGCTACCCGTAACATTTAGGGCATCTTGTAATGTCAATGTGCCATCGCCGAAAGCAATAGCCTGATCCATAATACTTAACGCATCACGCATACCACCTTCAGATGCTTTCGCAATAAACGCCAATGCCTCTTCTTCGTATTCAATTTGTTGTGCATCTGCTACAAATTTTAAACGTTCAACAATTTGATCTAAACTTATTGCTTTAAAATCAAAACGTTGTGCCCTAGATATGATTGTTGGAGGGATTTTATGTGGTTCTGTCGTTGCCAATATAAAAATAGCGTGTGCTGGAGGTTCTTCTAACGTCTTTAAAAGGGCATTAAAAGCACCTGTTGTTAGCATGTGCACCTCATCTATAATATAAACTTTATATTTCGATTCACTTGGTGCATATTTAACTTTGTCTCTAATATTTCTTATTTCATCAACGCCATTATTACTAGCAGCATCAATTTCTATCACATCTGAATTAGTCCCCTGCGTAATGCCTTTACAAATATGACATTCATTACAAGGTTCTCCATCAGTGCTATTTAAACAGTTGATTGCTTTAGCAAATACTTTGGCAATACTCGTTTTTCCCGTACCTCTCGGACCACTAAAAATATATGCATGCGATTGTTTTTCTTTCGAAATCGCATTGCGTAATGTCTTCGTGACATGTTCTTGTCCGACGACATCCTCGAAACTTTGGGGTCTGTACATACGATATAAGGCTTGATAATTCAAGTTAGCACCTCCATAAACAATTACCTTTCATTATAACATGATAATACCTTTACTTCTTAAATGAACAATTAATAAAAATGTTCTGGAAATTTTACGATTCCGTGTGGTGCATCCGTCAAATTATCCCATAAATATTTTACAAGTAACGGTGCATCACCAGATTCTAATTTAATGTCATGCTCAGCAGCATTTTGATAACCCAACTTTTCAAAGTAGTCAAAACAATGGTCTACAACAACCGTACTATATTCTTGCGCTTTTGCACGCTCTTCTACTGCTTGAACCAATCCACGACCTAATTTTTGTCCACGCAATTCAGGGTTGACTGATAAAGAAGCAATCGCCAAACCATAATACGTCTTATCATCACTATTAATTTCTACTTCAATTAATAAAACGTGTCCAACGACATCGTTATTTTCATTTTTCGCAATTACTTCTAATTCAAAATTATAGCAAGGAGATTTCCTTAAATGTTTCACTTTCGCACGTGCTTGCCAACTCGTTTCAGGATTATCATCAAAACTTTCTTCAATACTATTTAAAGATTTATCATAATCTAACTCTGTTAAAGTACTTAAATATATTTGCATATGTCCTCCGTAGGCATTTGATTGTCAATAATCATAACGTATCTCATTAATAATTCTATTGTAAGGTACTCCCCCTCATTTCACCATCATTTCTTTATCATCAAATAATAACTTCTTACTTTTTATATCCGTAAAAAAACATTCAAACTGCGCATCGATTTCACTTGAATCAAACTTCACATATAAAAAAGCTACTTCCCACAACATGTTCCACGTATAATACGCTGAATTGTCTTCAAGAAAGTAGCTTCTATAATTATATATTTTCAACTCTTAATAATCGGTTTAATATTTTTAAAAATAAAAAACCGTGCACCTAAGCATCGAACGTAATTCACGAACGTAACCAAAGTCGTTAGCTAAATCTCGGCTACCCTACGGCACATATGATGATCCACTTAATGCTGCTTCCGTCAGGACCTGACATGGTTCATGGGTTCATATTGCATAGGACCGAAATCTTCAAACACTACGTGCTTTGGGCAGACTTCGCAAAAATACGGCCTCAACAAAGGAATTAAGCCTCGCATAAAGCGGATTTCGAGTACAGGGAACCGCTACCTCCCCACCTAGCACGGCAAGATATATATTACTATATTTTAATAGTTAATTGCAAGTATAAATCATTTATATCATTGTTTACTTTATACGACGTCTTGAGAAGTCGTTAAATTTAAATTCATTTGCAAGATGTTTTGAAATATTATATTGAAACGGCATTGTATTTTCTAAATACACAATACTTCGAACTGTTGCTGAATAAGCCACCGATACATCACCAAACAATTGATATGCTTGTTCATCAAACGGTTCAAAAGTAATAGACTTACTTGAATAACTAATATTAAGATTTAATACCTTTTCCAAATAATCATAAATAGAATCACTCGCAACATCATTACCTATATCTGAAACAATCGACTTTAGAAAATAATCTTCATCAACAATCTTCACATGTTGGTTAAGCCGACGAGTTCTAACAATATGAATGAGCGATTCACTAGAATTGATGTTTAAAGCATGTTGAACTTCTGGAACTTCATGCGCTTCAACAACCTCATTCACAACAACTTCAGTTAAATATGCGACACCCATTTCTTCTTGCATTTCTTTAAAACTAACAAGTTCAGAAAATGGGAACTCTGTAACCTCTTGATAAATGACAAGTGACCCTTTACCATGAATCTTTTGAATCATACCGTCTAATGCCAACAAATCTAATGCCTTACGCACGGTCTCTCGAGATGACTGGTACAATTGCACCAAATCATGTTCAGACGGAATTTGTTCACCATATTGAATCTGCCCGTTTAATATATCTTCTTTCAACGCCTCATAAATCTTCATAAATTTCTTTTGCTTCACCATATAAACGCATCCACTCAATTTATTTTACGCGTTTGTTTCGATTACAATTGCACCAAACCCGCTTATCGTATTATTTTCTACTGTGCCTGTTTGAATCACAACACGACCTTCGCTAGCCAATCCTTCTGGCAAATCAACAGCCGATGCTGAGAAATTCGCAATTACTAGCCATTGTTGATTCTTATAATGACGTTCATAAACAAATAAATGATCATGATCCATAAAACGTGGCACAATGTCTCCATACGTAATAATATCATGCGTATGTCTTAATTGTATTAATTTTTGATACGTATAGAAAATAGAATCTTTATTCTGAAGTGCTTGTCTAACGTTGACCTGATGATAATTTTCTGGAATATCAATCCAAGGCTTACCAGCAGTAAATCCAGCATTAACATCATCACTCCATTGCATAGGCGTTCTCGAATTGTCTCGTGACTTCTGTCCTAAAATCGCTAACACATCCGCTTCAGCATGCCCTTCACTTAACAACTGATGGTAGGCATTAATCGATTCAACATCACGATATTGTGCTATTGATGTAAAATGTGGGTCCGTCATACCAATTTCTTCACCTTGGTAAATATATGGCGTCCCTTGCAACATATGCAGTGCGATAGCTAACATTTTAGCACTTTGTATCCTCATCTCTTCCGACGTATCATCACCAAATCTAGACACTACCCGTGGCTGATCATGATTACACCAGAAAATCGCGTTCCATCCGCCACCGTCATAAATACCTCGTTGCCATTGCATCAGAATTTCCTTTAACTTATGAAAATCCAGCTTCGCATTCGTCCACTTTTCACCATCAACATAATCAACCTTTAGATGATGAAAATTAAAAACACTATTCAATTCTTGGCGTTCTGGCTGTGTATACTTAATACAATTTTCAATCGTCGTCGAAGACATTTCTCCTACAGTCATTATGTCAGTGTTACCAAACGTTTGACGATTTAATTCATGCAGAAACTCATGCACTCTAGGACCATCCGTATAAAATTCTTTACCTATTTTGTCAGAGTCTTTAAATTCACCTTTAGAAATTAAGTTAATGACATCAAATCGAAAACCATCAACGCCGAAGTCTATCCAATGATTGACAATTCGATATAACGATTGACGTACTTCCGGATTATCCCAATTTAAATCAGCTTGACTGACATCAAATAAATGTAAATAATATTCATCTGTCTCAGAATCATACTTCCATGCATTACCACCAAATTTAGAATGCCAATTTGTTGGCGGTCCGTCTTCAGATGATCTGAAAAAGTAATAATCTCTATAAGGGTTGTCTTTAGATTTACGGGCTTCTTTAAACCATTCGTGCTCCGTCGACGTATGATTAATGACAATATCTAACATCACTTTCAAGTCTTTTTGATGAGCAACTTTAATTAACTTTTCAAAATCATCCATCGTTCCAAAGTCTTCATTGATTTCTAAATAATTGCTGATATCATAGCCATTATCATTCATCGGTGATTCATACACTGGTGTTAACCAAATATAATCAACACCCAATAACTTGATATAATCCAATTTTTCTATAATTCCGTTGATATCTCCTATACCATTCCCCGTCGTATCATTAAACGACTTAGGATAAATTTGATATACAACGGATTTTCTCCAATCTATTTCTTTCGTCACACAATTACCACCTTATAACGTAATAAAGGACGCCCCAATAACGAACGCCCCTTTTTTATTTTATTAATCTACAACAATTTCTTTTGCTTTTTGTTTACTAAAATGAGACATCACAATTGTTAGTATACATGGTACAACAATAGCAATAGCTGTCACAATAAGATATACTGGCCAAAATTCTTTTTGAATTGAAATGAATGCTGGCACACCACCAACACCAACTTTTCCAAGTACGTTATTCATACCAACGATTGCCCCCAATACACAAGACGTTGATATCGCAGCGATAAATGGATATTTCAGAGGTAAGTTCACACCAAACATAGCTGGTTCAGTAACACCTAACATACCAGAAATACCAGATGTTAATGCCAAACCTTCTTCTTTAACCATTTTACGACGTTTATAGACAAACCATGCGCCAAATGCTGCAGACCCCTGACAAATATTTGAAATCGCAACGATTGGCCATAAGTATGTACCACCTAAGCTGCTACCCATTAATTGGAAATCTACTGCTAAAAACATATGATGCAAGCCAGTAATTACAAGTGGTGCATATAACAATCCATATATTGCTCCGCCAAGCCATCCTGCATGTTGGAATATAAATGTAACACCAGATGTAATACCTGTACCAATCAATAATGCAACTGGTCCAATGATAATAAATGCTAAAAATCCAGTAACTAAAAGCGCTACGGGTCCAACGACCAACATTTTTATCGAATCATGAACAACTTTATTTAATCCTTTTTCAATTTTAGCTAGAACATAAGCTGCAATTAAAACAGGCAACACTTGACCTTGGTAATTCAACTGCTTAATCTCTAACCCAAATAAGTTCCACGTCGGAATATTCCCTTTTGCCAAATCATACTGAGATACTAATTGCGGGTGCATTAAAATCAAACCTAAGACTAAGCCTAGAATCGGACTACCACCAAATACACGCATACTACTCCAACCAATTAATGCTGGTAAGAAAATAAATGCCGTACTCGCAATCACATTAATGATGTTTGAAATATCAGCAATTTGTGGATACATCTCAATAAGTGCTTTTGGACCAAATAAACCTTTCATTGTAAGTAAATTATTGATTCCCATTAACAAACCAGCTGTCACAATCGCAGGTAATATTGGTATAAAAATATCCCCCAACAATTTGATTAAACGTTGTACTGGATTCCCTTTTTGTGCAGCGGCTTGTTTCGCTTCATCTTTCGAAGCTTCTTGAGCACCCGTTTCTTCAATAAAATGCTTATACACTTCATCAACTGTGCCTGGACCAATGACAATTTGATATTGATGGTCTGCTTTGAACTGCCCCTTGACCAACGCATTATTACTTAATGCGCCTTTATCAACTTTACTTTCATCCTTCAGCACTAAACGTAATCGTGTTACACAATGCGTTGCAGCTTCAAGATTTTCTTTTCCCCCAATAGCGGTTACGATGGCTTTTACATCTTCTCTTTTTACAGCCATATACTTCACTCCCTTAATGTCTTAAAACGAGTATAACTTGTCTAGACAAGTTATGTAAAGGCTTTCAACAATTTTTTTATTTTGTCACAATGATCTGGTGTAGCCATTTCAGAAAATCAATGAGCCTTAACGACATATGTAGCAATAACTCCTCGCTACAATTGCGTTATTAACAATAACTCACCACACTCTCGCCATTATAAAGTGTAGATGCATGGCCAACTCCTAAATTGAAAAATGCATATCTATAAATAGTAAACCTGCCCACACAAGCCATCTATCATATTTCACAAAATAAAAAAGGCACTTAGCTATGTATATTGCACAAGCCAAATGCCCTTCCAATCTCAATGCCTTATCATTTCTATTATCAAAAAATACGAGTCATTCAAAGGCAAATAAAAAAGGTAAACACTCAAACTTTGAGTACTTACCTTTTTTTATATAGTATTTAATATAAATATTGATGGCGGAGGAAGAGGGATTCGAACCCCCGCGAGCCGTTAAGCCCCTGTCGGTTTTCAAGACCGATCCCTTCAGCCGGACTTGGGTATTCCTCCTAAACACAATATTTATCATATATGAACGTTCTGTAAAAGTCAATATTGTTTTTAAGCATTACATGATTACCACAATTCATTGTCTTCCACTACAGTTGACCTATAAAACGAATGTAAAAAATCACTACTTATAATTAATCTATTAGTTATCTTACAAACCTTTGTTTTTAGGTTACAAAGATGGCATGTGACGTTGATAGATACTAGATTATTTCAAACTCGATTCAGCACCATTCAACGTCAACGTAACCACCATTTCCATACAAAGATTATACACAAACTTTACTCGCTAAATACTGATCTACTGCTTTCGCTACGCCTCTACCTTCTTTAATCGCCCATACAACTAAACTTTGACCACGTCTAGCATCTCCAGCAGCAAATACTTTTTCATTATTAGTTTGATAGTTTGTATCATCCGCCACGATTCGATTTCTATCCGTTTTAATGTTAAAAGCATTTGGTACTGTTGGTTCTGTACCTTCGAAGCCGATTGATAATAATACAAGGTCAGCAGGCCAAAATCTTTCAGGTCCTTCTTTCATGACCATACCATTTTCGCCTTGCTCTAAAATTTGAGTATACAAACCACGTATGTGTCCTTTATCGTCAACATCGTAACGCATCGTTTGAACACCATATGCACGTGGTTCCTTACCAAACTTAGCTTCGTACTCTTGGTGCGCATAGTCCATTTTAAACACCGGCATTGCTAAAGGCCATGATGCATTTTCTGTAAACGTAATTGCTTCTGGCAATTTCGTATATTTATTAAATTGAACAATCGACTTGCAATTTTCTCTTAATGCTGTCGCTACACAGTCTGCCCCTGTATCACCAGCACCAATGATAATGACATTCTTATCTTTTGCAGTTATTGTTATATCATCAATTTCTCCATTTAACAGCTGCGTTTGTTCAGTTAAATAATCCATAGCGAAATGTATACCATCACCCATGCGTCCTTCTAAAGGTAAATCTCTACCTTTTTGTGCACCAGTACATAATATAATTGCATCGTATTCAGATTCTAACGTTGCTTTATCAATATCAACGCCTACTTCAACACCATTAATGAAAGTAATGCCCGCTTCTTCCATTAACTTAATACGACGTCGAACCACATCTTTATCAAGCTTCATATTAGGTATACCATACATTAATAAACCACCTGATTCTCTAGCACGTTCATAAATAGTCACTTGATATCCTAGTAGATTAAGTTCTTCAGCAGCAGTTAATCCTGCTGGACCGCTTCCAACGATTGCCACTTTTTCATCTCTACGGCGACTCGGAACTTTCGGCGCTACCCAACCATTTTCAAAAGCTTCATCAATAATTGTGCGTTCAATACCTTTAATCGCAATCGATTCTCTATTAATCTTCATCACACAAGCACTTTCGCATGGTGCAGGACATACACGCCCTGTAAAGTCAGGAAAGTTATTTGTTTCGCTTAAGCGTTCATAAGCAGTTTTAAAATCTTGATGATACACTAAGTCGTTCCATTCAGGAATGTAGTTTCCAATTGGACAACCTATTGTTTCCCTACCATACTGTTGTCCGGTTTGACAAAACGGCGTTCCACAATCCATACATCGTGCACCTTGGATAGAGGCATCTTCTTTAGTAAATCGTTGTTGATATGCTTTATGATGCTTCAAACGGTCTACCAGTGATAATTCACCTAAGTACTGTTTGTCATACTTCATAAATCCTTTAAATTCACCCATCTTATCTCCCCCTTTCCTTAATACACAACGGCTGGTTTATGTTTAGCGTCGATTGTTTTACTGTCATCGTAAAATGCAGCTAACATCGCTTCATCTTCATTGTCATGTAATGATTTGTGCAAATGAATTTTTTGCATCATTAATTGATAATCTTTAGGAATAACTTTAACGACGACATCTTCAATACGATCAAAATGTTTTAACACATGAATCGCTCTCGTACTATTCGTATGTGACACATGTTCTTCCAGCATTTGCTTAATGAATGCTTTTTCTTCTTGGTGTTTAACCTTTGTAAACGAAAGCGTATCTAGTTGGTTATTTTCAACAAAAGCTTCTACATCAGACGGGATAACGTAAGCAATACCACCACTCATACCTTGACCGAAGTTCTTACCTACATCACCTAAATTAATGACATGTCCACCAGTCATGTACTCTAATCCATGGTCGCCGATACCTTCAACGACAACATCTACACCACTATTTCTAATACAGAATCTTTCTCCTGCACTACCGTTAATAAATGCCTTACCACCTGTCGCACCATAGAATGAGACGTTACCAGCAATAATTTCATTTTGTCGTTCTTCAAAAGGTGCTTTGACAATGACCGTACCACCAGATAATCCTTTACCAACATAGTCATTCGCATCTCCAGTATGATGAATCATTAAGCCTTTCGGTGCATATGCTGCAAGACTTTGACCAGCATGACCATTCGTATAAACATTAATTGTATTTTCAGGAAGTCCTGCTTCTCCATATTGTTTCGAAATCTCACTACCTGTAATAACCCCTACATCACGTTGTTCATTATTTACTGTAAAGCTACCTGTATAGCGACGCCCTTCAGCAATATATGGCTTCGTTACTTCATATAAATTTGTTAAATCAAATCCATGCTCAAGATTATGATTTTGTTGAATTTCTTTTGTATTTGGCCCATCGAAAGGACATAACAGTTTTTCAACATCAATACTAGCCGCTTTGCTATTCGCTTTTAATGTTGATGATCGTTGTAATAAATCAGTTCTTCCAACTAAGTCTTCTACACGTTTCAAACCTAAAGATGCTAAAATTTCTCTTAATTCTTGTGCAATAAAATGCATAAAATTAACAACATGATGTGCTTTACCTCTATATAAAGCACGTAAATCTTTGTTTTGAGTTGCAACTCCTACTGGACATGTATCTTTATGGCATACACGCATCATAATACAGCCCAACACCACTAATGGTGCAGTTGCAAATCCAAATTCTTCCGCTCCAAGCGCACATGCGTACGCTACATCTTTACCAGTTAATAACTTACCGTCTGTTTCTAACTTAACACGACTTCTTAAGTCATTTAGTTTTAATGTTTGATGTGTTTCTGCTAAACCAATCTCCCAAGGAACACCGGCATGCTGAATACTCGTTTTAGGTGAAGCCCCTGTACCACCATCGTAACCACTGATGACAATTTTATCTGCAAATGCTTTTGCCACCCCAGATGCAATGGTACCAACACCTGTTTTCGAAACTAATTTTACCGCGATATCTGCATCTTTATTCGCATTTTTCAAATCATGTATCAGTTGCGCTAAATCTTCTATTGAATAAATATCATGATGTGGCGGTGGTGAAATCAGACCGATACCTGGCGTTGACCCTCTTGTCTTCGCAATCCACGGATATACCTTAGTACCAGGTAATTGACCACCTTCACCAGGCTTTGCACCTTGCGCAACTTTAATTTGAATTTCTTTGGCATGTTGTAAATAATCACTAGTTACACCAAAACGTCCAGAAGCAACTTGTTTAATCGCACTTACTTTGTTGCTTCCATCAACTTGTACTTCATAACGTTTTGCATCTTCGCCACCTTCACCACTATTACTCTTTCCACCTAATTGGTTCATGGCTTGTGCTAACGTTTCATGTGCTTCCGCTGAAATCGATCCATAACTCATCGCCCCTGTATTAAAACGTTTGACAATGTCACTTACCGGTTCAACTTGGTCGATGTCAATCGGTGTACATGCTTTAAATTCAAGTAAATGTCTAATGTGATCTGTTCTATTTTTGTTTACCGCTTCAGAGTATGCTTTAAATTGCGCATAGTCATTTTCTTTACATGCGTGCTGCAATAAGAAAATAGATTCCGGATTAAAAGCATGATGTTGACCTTGTTGTCTCCATTGGAATGTACTACCTGATGCAAGATAATTATCATCACTTTGTTGACGTGCTTTATTTTCAGCATCGATTTGATCAATCGAAATACCAGATAACTTAGACTGTGTTCCAGTAAAATAACGATCAATCACATCATGAGACAAGCCAATCGCTTCAAATATTTGTGCACCTTGATAACTTTGCACTGTCGAAATTCCCATCTTAGCCATTACTTTAATGACACCTTCCGACAATACATCCGTATATGTCTTAACATTATCGACAACGGTGCCTTGTAACCCTTCTGTCAATGTCAGTTGTTCAACTGTACGTTGCGCTAGGTATGGCACAATTGCATTCGCGCCATATGCTAGTAAACAAGCAACATGATGTACTTCTCGTGTCTCACCAGATTTAGCGACTAAACTTGTAGACATACGTAAATCTGCTTTAATAAGTAATTGATGCACATGACTTATTGCGAGTAACATCGGCATTGCAAAGCCATTGCCATCAACTAATCCACTATCATCTAACACTAGAATTTGAGCGCCTTGCTTTACAGCATCCACTGCTTCTCGGCCTAATACTTCTAACGCATCTTCCAAATCCTCTTCATATACCGTTGATAAATATGTTAATTTAAAATGCTCCTGATCAATCGCTGCTAAGTGTGATTCATTCAATACCGGTCTCTTCAATTGAATTCGATCTAAAACCGTTTCGTCAGGTGCTAATAAGTTACCTTCGCCACCTAAATAAGAAAGTTCACTCGTTACGATTTTTTCACGATACGCATCAATTGGTGGATTTGTTACTTGTGCAAACAGCTGTTTAAAGTAATTAAATAGTGATTCTGGTCGCTCGTTCAACACTGCAATTGGCGCATCATATCCCATTGCACCGATAGGATCCTTCTTACCTTCTACAAGTTCCTGAATATACTTATGAATCTCTTCTTTGGTATATGCAAATTGACGTTGTAATTTAAATAACGTTTCATCTTTCCATTGTGAATCTTGATACTGTATATTTTCAAAATCAAAATCAACTTTATGATTATCAACCCATGTTTTATATGGTAATTCTCCAGCAATCGCACCTTTTAAATCATTATTTTCAATGACTTTATTCTGTTTAAAATCAACAAGCAATAACTTTCCAGGATTCAATTGACCTTTAAAAGCAACATTACTTTCAGGTACGTCCACAACACCCACTTCAGATGAAAAGACAATAAAGTTATCTTTAGTAATCGTATAACGACCTGGACGTAATCCATTTCTATCTGTAAGCGCGCCAAGTTTGTCACCGTTACAGAACGAAATCATTGTAGGACCATCCCACGGTTCCATTAAATAACTATAAAATTCATAAAACGCACGTACATTTGCATCATTCGCTTCATTGTATAACCAAGGTTCAGGTATGAGTAACATCGCTGCCTTTTCTGGCTCCATGGCTAACGATAAGAACTCTAGCGCATTATCTACAATGGCAGAGTCACTACCATCCTCATCGACAATTTGAAACACTTTATGTTGATCCTCGCCAAATAATGTTTCGATTAATTTATGTTGGCGTGCTCGCATCCAGTTCACATTACCTTTAATCGTGTTAATCTCACCATTATGCATTAACATACGGTTAGGATGCGCCCTTTTCCAACTCGGGAATGTATTCGTACTAAATCTCGAATGAACTAACCCTAGCTTTGATTGATATAAATCATCCGATAAATCTGTATAGAGTTTTTTAATTTGGTCTGATCGTAACCAGCCTTTATATACAATTGTTTTGCGTGATAAGCTCGTAAAATACAATTCTAAATCGCACTGAGTCGAATAGAACTCTAATTGTTTTCTCGCTAAAAACAAACGCTTTTCAACATCTTCAATGTCCCTAATATCAATAAACACTTGTTGAATGACTGGCATCGTATCTGCTACGTGTTTCGCAATCGCATCTTTATTAACTGGTACATTACGGTAACCAAGAATAGATAACCCTTCGCCTTCGAAATACTTTTTAAAAATTGCTTCATGTTCAGAACCTAAAATGCGTTCTTTGGAAAAAAATAACCCCACGGCATATTCGCCTTCACCTGGGATTTCAAAGTCCGTTACATGTTGTTTGAAAAATGCAAAAGGTATTTCAGTCATGATACCTGCGCCATCACCAGTGATGCCATCTGCGCCGACCCCGCCCCTGTGGTCTAAGCGTCGCAACATTTCAAGTGATTTATCTATGATGTCATGAGACCTTTTATTATCCATATTTGCATAAAAACCAATACCGCACGCATCATGTTCCTCACGATAGTCATATAAGCCTTTAATTAATTTCTCATTGTGCATGATGCACACCCCTTTTTTAGAATATTCTGATATTAGTTATTAATGATAATTACTATAATCTAAAAAATTTATCTGTTCAATATATAAAATAGAAGATATTCATCTAAAAAATAGAACATTCATCAATAATATTGCTATAATAGTTACAAAACACTCATTTTCGGAGGTGCCTATACCGCTATGGAAATTAAACAATTAAGATATTTTATCGAGGTCGCTAAAAGAGAACATATCTCCGAAACAGCACTTGAACTAAACATTGCTCAATCAGCGATAAGCCGTCAAATTACATTATTAGAACAAGAACTTAATGTATCTTTATTTAAAAAGCAAGGACGCAATATTATGCTCACATCTGAAGGGAAATTATTATTTAATGAAGCTCTGCGTATTATTGAACATTTAGATAGCACGATTGAACAATTTCAAAGCCATGGATTAACTAAAAATAAAAGTATCTACATTGGCTATGATGAGAGTGACGTATCCCACATGTTACTACCACTTATCCAAACATTTCATTTACAAAATGATACACATGTCATCCCTAATTTATTAGAACATGACACGATTATAAATAGCGTATTAAATGGGAATATAGACATTGGTTTCACGGAACTTACTCCAGAAATACGTAAACACAAACAATTACATATGCTACCTTTATTCGAAGAGCACTATCATTTATATGCGCCTTCAGACGATCCAATTACGATGGCGACACACCCACCATTAATTCAGTTTGAGCATAGTCATATTTATTGCTTGGCACCATTTGCCGAAACTGTAAAAAAACAATTGCGCAAGATTACTAAATCAGATGTATACACAATCAGTAGCCTACCACTTGCGCAGTATCTCCTTCGTCAAAAAGAAGGTTACATCATTTCATCACAAAATATACATTTACCAGAATCTAAATCATGGATAGATATAAAATTAGATCATACTGAATTAAAAAGAACGATATGTGCTATTACAAAGGCGCCTTATACAAAGAGCGATATTGGCATATTATTAACACTTATTCAGCAATTAATGACTAAAACGTCTACATTCCATTAAGTATTTCGACGCTATCAATGATGATTTTCGTTTTACACTTAGCAGTAATATCTTTGAAAATAAAAAATTAAGGGCGTATAATCACCATATTAATTCATTCATAGAATTGGGGTTTTGTTTTTGAAATATAGAAATTTATTTACAAAGCCATTTAATATAATTTTAGGTTTGTTCTGCATCGCATTCATTGGTGCTATTTTATTTACATTCAATAATGAGAACTTTTACAACAAACCAATTGGTCAAATTATAGATGTCAAACACGTTTCATCGACACCTACAAAAGATGCACAAAATAATCGTGATATTAAGTATAAAAATCAATTAAAAGTCAAAATATTAAATGGTCAATTTGCTGGAGAAACGACGACGATCAATCATCAGTACGTCAAATCTCAAGCAGATTCAGAAGCATTTCGCACACACGAAAAAGTATTATTACATATTTCTAACAAGCCGAGTGATGCTTATATTATAGAAAAGAAGCGTGATACCTTAACGGTTATCATCACTGGTTTGTTTTTATTAACTGTATTATTGGTTGGTCGCAAAGTCGGACTGCAATCGATTTTATCATTAATCTTGAATTCTATTGCCATATTAATCGCAATTTACATTCATATTCAACATAGCAATATTAATTTATTCTTACTCATGACCATTGCCATGATCTGTTCAACAATACTCACTTTATTGCTCGTTACAGGCTGGCATATGCGTACACTCATTACCGTAGCAAGTACAATTATCGGAACTTTTTTGAGTATAGGTTTAACAGAATTAATCATATATATGACAGATGGTAAAGGCATTAAATATGAAACGATGAATTTTTTATCATTACCACCGAAAGATATCTTCCTAGCCTCAGTGTTAATAGGTTCATTAGGCGCTATTATGGATGTTGCAATTACGATTGCAAGTGGCATGCATGAGATTTTACAACGTACGCCGCACATTTCAATGAAGCGTTGGGCACTTGCTGGTCGAAACATCGGCCAAGATATTATGGGTACCATGACTAACATTTTATTATTCTCGTATTTATCCGGTGCACTACCTATGTTTTTAATCTTTTTAAAAATGCCAATACAGTGACTTATACTATTTCGATGAATTGGTCGTTAGAAATTGCGCGTGCACTAACAGGTGGTATAGGTATCGTACTTACAATTCCTATCACAATATTGTTTATGGAAATATTTGAAACATTAAGGAGGGCGAAACAATGAATGCTGTATTTATATTGGCGTTATTGCTCCTCTTTCTGATGATAATTTTCGGAGGTAAAAAGGGATTCATCTCTTATTTAACCCTATTTTTAAACTTTGCCATTTTAATTATTAGTATTGTATTGATTATTTTTGGCGTACCGATTTATGTCGTCACATTCTTTTTCTGCATTATTATTGGCGCTTGTAATTTATTCGTACTCAATAGTTACAATGTTAAAACACAAGCTGCATTTATCAGCACTATCGTTACAACAATATTGTTGATTACACTCATTTATTTATCGGTCTACTTCGGTCATCTACAAGGCTTTTCAACCGAACAACAAGATGAAACATATGTGTATTCAATGAATATTGGCATTGATATGGTTCAATTTATGGTGTTCACTATTATTCTTGCTGTTATTGCAGCTGTGATAGATTTAACGATTACCATTAGTTCACCCATTTATGAATTGCATCAAGTGAATCCAACACTTACGCAATACGAATTATTCCAATCTGGCATGCGTGTTGGTAGAGAAATTTTAGCGACATCTGCGAACACGATTTACCTTGCCTTTTTTGGTGGCCAACTTGCTTTATTTATTTGGTTTTTCAAACTTAAATATTCATTTGGTCATATTATAAACTCGAAAATATTTGCCCAAGAATTTATTTCTATTATTTTAGGCGGTATTGCCGTTGCAATCAGTATTCCGATTACGGCTTGGATTACGGCATTTTTAATAAAAAGACCATCTCGACAGCGCAAAAATGATGAGTCTATCAATTAATCGCAACTTTCAATATAACTTAAGTTAAGCGACCTGTGGATATATGTCAATTGTTCACTAGGTCGCTTTTTACTATAGTAAATTGTCCGGTGGTCTATAACAAAAAGCACCTTTATTCATCATTAATTGTTGTGGTCGACGATGAGTAAAGATGCTTTTAAATTTAATTTATTTTATAGTTAGCGCCATAATATGAACAGGTCTTCCGACGAACATACTATCTCCCATATATTGATATCCTTGTTGTCGATAAAGTGCCATGGCATGTGGATTGTCAGTATTAACCGTTAACACAATCTCATTAATATCCTGAAATGTTGAAGTAATAAATGGCACCAATTTTTCCATTACTACTTTACCTATTCCTTTATTACGATAACGTTGATCCACACTAAATGACCTGAAAAATACTGCATTTTGGTTATCGCTAAATGGTGCGACTCCTTTTCCACGATGTAATGTAAAAAAGGCCACACATTGCCTGCCATCCATTACAACGATGGGATACCTTTCATTATCAGACATTGCAGCTGTAATATTTTCCTCTGGCGTTTTAACAAACTTCAAATCACTTTCACTTAATTGAAAAGCTTCTAACATCGAATGATCTTGTGGGACATAATGTCGTAACATGATGGTGTCATTATTTGTCATGTTTCCCACCATACGTTTCAATCCAAACTTTGACAGCAGGCGCAATCAACGCATCATTATCTTTATCAATCCAGCGTATATCCGTAATTTCATTATTGATAGTTACATTTTCCCAATCGATTTTGGTTAATGCGCGAAATCCATTTAACTCAGTTAACATATCCTGTTGTGGATATGCAGGGCCTACAATTGTCCCGATATATTCAATTTCATCCATTGTTAATGTTAAATTTAATTCTTCTTTTACTTCTCTTAACAGCGCGTGTACTTGTGATTCCCCTTCCTCTATTTTACCACCTGGGAAATAATACTTTTCGCGATTCCTTACTTGAACAAGCAATATTTTATCAGCTGTTTCTTCAACTAAACAGACACATTTAATCATCTTTGACACCCCAACTTTGTGAAATCAATTTTTCAAATTATACTGTACAATTATGTTATCATATATGAGTAGTTATAGCGCAAAACGTTAGCAATTCAGCGCACCCAATTTTTCCATAAAAACAGAAGATACTAGGGGGAATTATTATTATGGCAAAACGTTCCAAATCACAACGTTTATCAAGTTTACTAAATGTCGCAGGTTTCATAGTCGACGGCTACAATGGCTATAAATATCATGCTAAAAATAAAAAATTAGTATATCTTTCACTAGGTTTAAGCACTGTAGGAACCGTGTTAGACTTTTACATTTCAATTAAGTCACCACGTAAGTTCAAAAAAGCAGTGGCAGTTGTTACTTTAATAACAAACGGTGCTAGATTATTTACAAGCATTCGCAAAGTAAAGCATGAATACTAAATCAGAAAAGGATTGGTCGAACATAGAACATGAAGTTCATTCGACCAATCCTTTTTCTTATACAAAAATTCCTATTACAACAATCACGACTTTGATAGCCCCGCCATAAAGTTTAGGATTCAATCTAACTTTTCCGCTTGTGAAATGTAATAGGAATTCATTATATATATTTATATACGTAAGACTTTAGTGAATATATCTATAATTATTTACTTGGTAAGCTGGTACCGTTCTGTAAGTTAAAATACCTGGTGCAGCTGAATAGTTCATTTCTGAAACTAAAATACTACCATCGTTATTTACACGTTCTACAAACATAACATGACCATAGTAACCTACATCTGTTTGAGCGATTGAACCTACAGTAGGTCTATTGTCAATTGTGTAACCATCTGCAGCCGCTGCGTTATCCCAGTTATTTGCATTCCACCAATAAGTACTAATACCTTTACCAATTTCAGCACGACGATTAAATACATGATATGTACATTGACCCCATGTATATAAGTTTTGGTGATTGAATACTGGTGTATTGTAACCTCTATTTGTCGTTGTAGTAGATCCTGAGTTCGTAGATGCATTACCAGTTACTTTCAATTTTTGACCCGGATAAATAAAGAAATTATTTAAACCATTAAGTC
>NZ_KV830995.1:9385-31782 GCF_001836945.1 Staphylococcus sp. HMSC062H10 | reverse complement strand
GGACGGCTACTATTGCTCGTAGAATTACTTGAGCTTGCAGTACCTGATACTTTTAATTTTTGACCTGGATAAATAAAGAAATTATTTAAACCATTAAGTCGCATAATGTTTTGATATGTTGTACCATATTTTGAAGCGATTAATGACAATGAGTCACCTGCTTGTACTGTGTAATATGATCCACCGCTTGAATTCGTTGATGGACGGCTACTATTGCTCGTAGAATTACTTGAGCCAGATACTTTTAGTACTTGGTTTGGGAAAATTAGATTAGATGTTAAATTGTTTAATGACTTTAATTTAGCAATCGAAATCCCATACTTATTTGAAATTGCCCACACTGATTCACCCGGTTTTACTGTGTGAGTTGTAGCCGCATTTGCTTGAGTTGCCGCAACAGCGCTAATCGCGCTTGTCCCAATAATAGCTGCAATTACTTTTTTTTGCACTTTAAAATCCTCCTCTTGCATAACTTTCCTAACATTCTTTTTATCCGAATTTATGAATACTACATCATTATACGATTTAATTATGTATAATAGGTTGATGTTTGATGACATTATGATTACAAAAAAATCATATACTGTGTCATCAAATTTTATAATTACCTCTTAAAATTATTACAACTTATTAGATTTTACAATATCTAAATTATTACAATTTCATAATATTTCACTATAAAATGATTACAATCCCTTTCTGTCTTTTGAAACATTTTTATAGGCAAACAAAAACGCCCTACAAACTTAAGCATGAACTTTGCTTGTAGGACGCAATATAATTTATTTTGCTAATGACGTTTCGATGGCCTTAATCTCATCTTTAGATAAATTAACAGGTTTCTCTCCATCTTTGACATCTTCCTGCAACGCTTTTTGAGCTTCTTTTGAATGATACAATTCTACGATTTTAGCATATGTTTTGTTATCCAAGTCTTTGTCATTAACTGCAACAATATTAATATATGGTTTGACCGCATCTGAATTTGATTTTTCTAAAAATATCGGATCATTTTTTGGATCTTTCCCAGCTTTAGTTGCTACACCGTTATTAATAACTGCAATATCAACGTCAGATAACGCGCGTGCAGTTTGTTGCGCATCTACTGCAGTGATTTTTAAATGTTTCGGATTTGACGTTATATCTTTCACCGTGCCTGCTAATCCGAAATCTTTTTTCAGTTTTATTAAACCAGCTGCTTCTAATAGTTTAAGTGCACGTGCTTGGTTTGACGCATCATTTGGAATGACAACTTTAGCACCATCTTTAACCTTTTTGACATCTTTAATTTTATCTGAGTAAATACCCAACGGTGCTAAAACTGTTGTACTTAATGCTGAAATCTTTGTTCCTTTATGCGCCTTTTTATATTGATCTAAAAATGCAAAATGTTGGAATGCATTCATATCAATATCACCATCGTTTAATGCTTTATTCGGTAAATTGTAATCGGAGAAGTGCTTAATCTCCACATCAATATCATGTTTTTTAGCTAATTCTTTAACCTTCTCCCAAGCCTTAGTGTCATTTGATGCGACACCAATTGTTACTTTTTTATCATTGTTACTGCCACACGCTGCTAATAATACAAGTGCTACGATAACTAACCCAATCAATCTTTTCATTCTATCAATTCCTTTCAAAATCTTCACTATATATCATTAATGTCTACGTATGAATCTAGCTAGGACATTCCCTAGCGTTTGAATTACTTGGACAATAATGACTAATACAATAACGGTAATAATAATGACCGTCGTATCAAATCTTTGATAACCATACACTAAAGCTAAGTCTCCTATACCACCACCGCCAACAGCGCCTGCCATCGCCGTACTTCCAATAAGTCCAATAATCGCAGTGGTAATTGCTAATACTAATGAACCTAACGCTTCAGGAATTAAAAAATATCTAATGATTTGTAGTGGTGAAGCGCCCATCGCTTTCGCCGCTTCAATAATCCCCTCGTCTACTTCCAATAATGAGTTTTCAACAAGTCTTGCAATGTAAGGTGCCACATATACTGTTAAAGGCACGATGGCAGCAGTCGTACCAATTGAAGTACCTACTACTAATTTTGTGAATGGTACAATCGCAATTAACAAAATAATAAATGGTAGTGACCTTAAAATATTGATTAAAGGATTTAAAACTTGATGTATCACTATATTGGGCCATATGCCTTGTTTTCGAGTAATTACCAATAAGACACCTAATGGAATACCAATCACTGCTCCTAAAAATAAAGCAATAGATACCATATATAGCGTTTCGTACAATGCTTGTAATAACTGTGCACTGTCTAAATCAGAACCAAACATATGTTAATGCACCTCCTCAAATTGAATATTTTTCTCTTTGAAATATTGATTTATTGCCGTGTCATCAAATTGTTGATCCATATTAAATCGAAGCCACATATAACATACGGTGTTACCTTGTATTTCTGACATAGATGAAAATAAAATTTTAACCTCTCTGCCACAAATTTGAATCAAGTCATTTATAATCGGTTGTGTCACCTGAGTTTCCTCGACGAAGATTTTATAATCTTTAAAATCGCCAACTTGTTCGTCATTCAATCGACGAATCAATGATGTACTTGGCTCAGTCTGTATAACTGTAGACACAAAATTTTGAGCAATCGTCGTTTTAGGATGACTAAACACCTCTTTAACAGTGCCTGTTTCAACCACTTGCCCCTTTTCCATTACAGCAACACGATTACAAATGTCTTTAATAACGCGCATTTCATGTGTAATCATCATAATTGTAATGCCAAAGGTTTGATTGACATTCTTTAATAACGTCAATATCGAAGCAGTCGTTGCTGGATCCAATGCGCTTGTTGCTTCATCACATAGGAGTATTTTCGGATTAGTAACAAGAGCTCTTGCAATAGCCACTCTTTGCTTCTGTCCACCCGACAATTCATCAGGAAATTGGTCTTTTTTATCACTCAATCCTACAAATTCAAGCATTTCCGTTACGCGTTGCTTAATTTCTGTTTTGCTTTTCTTACTTAAAATGAGCGGCATAGCTACATTTTTAAATACCGTAGCTGAATTTAGTAAATTAAAATGCTGAAATATCATACCGATATCTCTCTTAATATCCCTCATCATTTTATCGCTATAATTCGTAATATCATGCCCATCTACAATCACTTGTCCATTCGAGGCAGCTTCAAGATGATTCACGAGTCTTACCAACGTACTTTTTCCTGCACCACTATATCCAATCACACCAAAAATATCATTGCGATTGACCGTAAATGATACGTCCTTCAAAGCATCTATTGTTTGCTTTTTCTTATGAAATGATTTACTAACTTGTCGAAACTCAATCATCATCGCCCCTCCTACAAATTCTTATTAATCCACTAGGAATAAGAGCATTATATGCAAAATTGCATATATCGTCAATACAATTTGCCGAATTTTCTAAAAAATTAAAAAATAATTATACCTTGTGACAAGACTATGGCTATCGTCAAATTAAATGAATAAAAATGACCAGCAATCCTCCACAACGCAATTACTAAATATTAACATCGCACAAAAAAAGCACTAGCATATTCAAGAACAACAAATGTTGAAGTCAAAATATATGCCAGTGCTGCTATTATTTATAACGTATCTAGTGCTTGATTTAAATCATCCACTAAATCTTCAGTATCTTCAATACCTACAGAAATTCTTACAAGTCCGTCTGTAATACCTTCTTTAGCTCGAATATCTGCTGGAATGGATGCATGTGTCATCAATGCAGGTACTGAAATTAAACTTTCCACTGCACCTAAACTTTCAGCTAATGTGTAATAAGATGTTGCTCTAATTAATTGTTTGGCACTCTCAGTATCTTTCACTTCAAATGCAATCACACCTGTATGCCCATCTGCTTGTGCCATATGGACATCATGATTCAAATGGCTTTCAATACTTGGATGGAATACTTGTTGCACAGCTGGATGTGCTTGTAACATTTTAATAATTTCAATAACACTTCGATTAATTTGTTCCATACGTAAACCTAATGTTTTAATACCCCTCACAAGTAAATAGCTATCTTGAGGTCCTAAAATGCCACCTGTTGAATTTGAAATAAATGCTAAACGTTCTGCAAGCTTGTCATCCGATGTTGCAACTAAACCAGCAACGACATCACTATGTCCACCTAAATATTTCGTTGCAGAATGCAAGACAATATCGATGCCTAAATCTAATGGATTCTGATAATAAGGTGTCATAAATGTGTTATCAACGACTGAAATCAAACCGTGTTCTTTCGCAATTTCAGCAGACTTTTTAATGTCAGTAACACGTAATAATGGATTAGAAGGTGTTTCAATAAACAACATCTTTGTTGTTGGGCGTATCGCTTGTACAATTGAATCGGTATGCGTTGTATCTACAAAATCCACTTCAATACCAAATCGTGTAAATACTTTTGTCAATGCGCGATAAGTACCGCCGTATACATCTGAATTTAAAATAATATGATCACCTTTGTCCAACAGCATAACAACTGCACTGATTGCTGCAACACCTGAACTAAATGCAAAGCCATGTTTGCCATTTTCTAATGCCGCAATAACGCTTTCTACAGAACTTCTTGTTGGATTCGCAGTACGAGAATATTCATATCCTTGACGTAAATCACCAATATCATCTTGTAAATATGTACTTGTTTGATAAATTGGTGTTGTAACTGCACCTGTATAGTCGTCCGTTGTGTGTCCACCGTGAATTAATTTCGTTTTCTTATTCATAATCATTCTCCTCATAATTAAATATTTGCTTAGACATATATCGATCGCTACCATCTGGAAATACGACAACAATCGTACCTTCAGATAATTGCGCTTTTAAATTCAATGCACCTTGTAATGCTGCACCTGAAGAACTGCCTACCAGTAATCCTTCATGCTTTGCCAAACTTTTGACATTTCGAAAGGCATCTTGGTCTTTAATCGTAAATATCCCATCTACAAGACGTCTCTCTAAAAATATCGGCCATTTCTCAGAACCGATACCTTCAGTGTCATGTGCATGAGCTGGTCCTCCATTTAACACGGACCCTTCTGGCTCAACGGCATAACATTGCACGTGCTGTTGCTTTAAATAACGCGCGGTACCTGTAAATGTACCGCCAGAGCCAATACCAGCCACAAAATAATCAATTTGCTGTAATGCAGAAGTCAATTCGGGTCCCAATGTATGAAAATATGTATCCGGATTATGTTCGGATTCAAATTGATTCATATAAACGGCACCATATTTTTCAGCATAGGAACGTGCAGCTTTTTGTGCTCCAAGCATGCCTTCAGACTGACTCGTCCTTGAAACATCTGCACCAAGCGCTATCATAATATTAATCTTTTCTTCTGAAAAACCATACGGCGCAAAAATCTTACATTTCAAATGATGTCTATTTGCTGCAATAGCTAACCCTATGCCTGTATTGCCAGCAGTCGCTTCAACAATAGTTTGACCTGCACGCACACGCCCTTCTTGAATTGCCTTCTCTACTAAATATTTCCCGAGTCTGTCTTTAACACTGCCTCCGGGATTCCATTGTTCAAGCTTGGCATAAATTTTAACTTTATCATCACTATAATGTTCTAACAGTACTAATGGTGTATTGCCAATTAAATCATAAGTAATCATAGATGCACCCTCATCTGACATGCCGATCAAATGAATGAAACCTTTCTTCATGTCTCAATTTTAATTCTTACTTTTCAGATAAGAATTATAAACGACATTTTGTTATTTTGCAATTATCTAAGTTTCAATTAATTCAGAACCAGTACAAACTTTTCAATTCCAAACAAAAAAACACCTGAGCAACACAAATACTTGTGTGTCAGATGCTTCTATATATTAACTAAATAATTGCACGATAAAGACTAAAATAATAACGACTGGCATCGCATACTTAATTAAGTAATACCAACCACTGAATAATCTAAATCGATCTTTACCAAAATATTGTTGTAATAATTTTTTATCTAATAATTGTCCTACGACAAGCGTAGTACCTAATGCGCCTAATGGCATCAATACATTCGAAACGATGAAATCCATATTATCAAAAATCGTTCCCGCACCGAATCTTACATCTTTTAAGATACCAAAAGATAAGGTTGCTGGAATACTAATGATAAATACTAAAATACTACCGATCACTGCGACTTTTTTACGTTTTGTATTGTCATTCTTCGTGAAGTTAGAAACATTTAATTCTAATAAAGAAATAGATGACGTTAAAGCCGCAAATAAGAACAGCACTAAGGATCCCAAATAGAATAATGTGCCTAGATGCATTTGACTAAAGACCATTGGCAGTACTTTAAATAATAATCCAGGCCCTTCTTGTGGTTCATACCCAAAACTATGTAACGCCGGAAATATAGCTAGGCCTGCCAATACAGATACAAAGATATTCATAACCACGATAGAAATAGCTGATGACTTAATCGTCATGTCTTTAGAGGCATAACTCGCATATGTAATCATACCTGTAGTTCCTAATGATAACGTAAAGAATGATTGACCTAGCGCAAACAAGATTCCATCAGCAGTAATCTCTGATACTCTTGGTTGTAAAATAAATTTCACACCTTCTAAGGCACCATCTAATGTTAAAGACTTAATCACAATGATGATTAAAAAGACAAACAGCAATGGCATCATAACTTTCGATGCCTTTTCTAATCCTTTTTCAACACCTAACATGACAATAATCATCGTAGCGAATATGAATATACCTTGCCCTAGAACGGTTAACCAAGGATTTGATATTACCGCTTCAAAATTCATTTCTTGGAGATGATTGATGCGTTGAAATATAACTAATTGCCATAATACTTGTCCGATGTAAATGACAATCCAACCACCGATAACACTATAGAAGCCAAATAAAATAAACACTGCCAAATTACCGTTCCAGCCAATGATATTGAGCCATTTCTTACCAGTTAATTTACTATATATTTGTGTTGTATATGTCCGTCCCATTTTCCCAACAGTGAATTCCATAATGAGTAATGGTAACCCAACAAAAATGGTGAATATTAAGAACATAGCTAGAAAGGCACCGCCGCCATAAATCCCTGCCATATATGGGAATTTCCACATGGCACCAAGACCGATTGCAGAACCCGCACTAGCTAAAATAAATCCAGTTGATGACTTCCATTGTGATTGTTGTCTTTTCATCATTCACATCTCCTTTAAAGCGTTAAAGCGTCTACGTGTTTAAGTAACACTCTAACATGTATGTAAATAACATGCAATACACCTGCATCAAAATTGCTTCATTAATACGGTAGCGCCTGAGTTTATCATAATATAGTAAATCCCTTGTAATGTGTTGTCATTACGCTACATTAAAATTTCTGGTTCAACGCTGTATACGTGCGCCAACATCTCGCCACATACAACACCATCTATATCCCCAACATCTCGCCACATAACAACTTCAGGTACAATGCCAACAAAATTCCCACGACATTACAATATAAACCAGCTTCTGGTATAACTCCATAAAATTCCCACAACATCACAATACAAATCAACTTTGTCTAAGTTCCCTATACTATCACGCCACAAAAAACACTCAAATGACAAATATAATAACATCGTCACTCAAGTGTTAATTTTTAAAATCTTCAATTATGTTAAAGCATTGAAAAAGCGAATAACATTTTCTTCTAAAATATCTCTGCCCTCTCCATGCGTCATTAAATGATGAGAATCCTTCAGACCATTTAATTCTTTGTCTACTGATCCTAAATGTTCATAAATAAAGTGTGCACTTGTTTCATAGGATGGCGCATCTTTACCACCAAATAATATATTAGCTGGCATTTTAATAACATTTAAATTTGTCATGATATCATCAATAAAATGCTGAAACTTCGTAATTTCACCTTCATAATCATCAATTGCTGCTAATTGCGCACTCGATGCTTGCTGATCTAAATTTAAAATATTCGACATGCGTTGACTATAATAAACTAAATGTTCTATTAAACCATCGTCACTCTTTTCCTTTGGTGCTGACATGACAGCGATACGTTTCAAAGGATAGTGTTGCGCCAATTTTAATGTCATTAATCCACCTAATGACACACCCGTTGCACTGATAGATTCATAACCTTCATTGACTAAAAATTGGTAAGCTTTCTCAACTTCTTCCCACCAATCATCTACATTATATGTCATGAAATCTTTCAACAATAAACCATGACCTGGATAATTCGGTGCATAACAACTAAATCCTTGGTCATTTAACTCAGCTGCAAGATGCTTCACATCCCGATTTGTACCTGTAAATGAATGTAATAATAATATCGCATGTCCATTTGTGCCTTTTAAATAAGATGGACTCGGTGTTTTAATTCTCATTTTTCTATATACCTCCACTATGTCTAAAGATGTTTGCTAAACGCGTTGTCGTCGATGATTAATAAAGTATGGGTATACCATTAGGAATAACGCTACCCAAATGATTGCTAGTGACGTGCCGCCAATGACATCTGAAAAGTAATGCGCATGAAAATAAAGGCGACAAAATAATATGCTAAGCCATAATATTCCCATAACCAGCGCACTCAACACTTTTGTTATTGTCTTAGCAGCAACTGAAATAATAATGATCATTAAGGCGAAATATAATAATGTGCTGGCGTTGGAATGTCCACTCGGAAATGAAAAGCCTGTATCAACGGCTAAATGATTATATGGTCTTGGACGTAAAACAGTATCTTTAATTAATTTGTTCATGATGACACCTGAAACCAAATATGTCACAAACCAAACCGCTAAATGCCTCTGTTTAATAAACAGTATGATTGTAACGATAATGGAAATCAACACGACACCTTTGACATCACCAATTTCAGCACTAAACGTCATATAGTAATTAAACAAATTGTTAACATACTGACGTTGTGGCTCACCGAAATAATCTGTAAACCATGTTAATGATCCCATATCTATATTTTTAAGCCATTCTTGATTTGTCACTACACTGTAAAACATACCTATAAATACAATCAGCGCGATTAAAAATAAAGGCACTGTCATTTTTGGTGATGTTAATTTTTTATCTATCATCTTACAATCTCCTCGTATCATCATTTTCATTTTACAAATGTTATCCATAATATCAATGTGCCACAAATTTCACTTTACCGACAATATCAAATTTATAAACTTGATATTGTTATGTATATTGCAAATAAAACATTGTATAATTGAAATAACAATATTTTGCTATTTTCAATTTAGTACGATTTATATTTATTATACAGAGGGGGTAGGGCGTATCAATAGAGTAATTTTTGTCTATATAGCGTTAATCATTACATTAGTTAGATTCTTTACCCCTATACATCCATCGTTTTCAAATTTGATTTACTGGATATTTGTATTATATTTTATTCCTATTATACTATGCGTTATCGGTTTCAAGGCCGAAAAACTTATTGCAACAATGGTCATTATACCTAATTTTTTAGGTATATTTTATCGATTATATGCATACGTCATACATACACTCTTTATGTAAAAGGATTGTGGACATGTCTCGCAACAAATATGCTTGCGTTGACTTGTCACCATTCGCAAATTTTATGACATATGCCTTTCACGGGCTATATTCAGACCCACGCATTCATCCACGTAATAAACACATCATATAATAGAAAAACAGCACACCCAAATATATGGCGTTGCGCTGTTTAACCAAGCATACTTCTATAGCTTTAATAAGCCTGCAGAAGCATACCTAACCTTCTTAAATATGCTTTTCCAAATTATCCTCAAGTTTGAATACGATAATACGTTCACCTGTAACTGTACTTAAATCACTATGGAAGCTCATCACTTTGATACCTGTAATTTTAAATATGATATCATTCAAATCTTGCTCACCGGATTCAACTAATTCAGAACGTGTTCGTTTAATATTTAATAATCCTTCATTCGTACTACATACACGATATTCTGCTGGCGTTAAGATACCTTGCAAACTAATAATCACCATATCTCTTAAAATGTCTGATTTAACCGACAAGGAACCTCTGCCAAGGAAATCTTTTTCCCATTGCGTAATGGCTTTACTGATTTCAGCTTCGATTTCACCTTTCGTTCTTTTCATATCACTAACTCCAATAATATTAAAATTGATTACTTCATCTTTGTATCGTTATCACGACATCAACTATTACATTAAGTTTATCATTTTTAGTATATTTTAAGAAGCTAGAACATTGTAGATTTGATGATATATTAGTTACTTAGCATCGCAACATTTCATCGTTAAACCCAACTTTTAAAACGCCCTTCCTCATTAACGCTCATTAAACGCAGCCAATGATTAGACACCTTCCTAGCGAAATGCTCATTATTCGCGAGTAGTCTTGCTACAACATAGTCGGGTGCCTGAACAACGACAAGCAAACGAATTGGCGAATGATACATCGTTCGATCAGCAGCCATAACAGATTGCCATGATAAGCCATACATCAGATCACTCGCATTACCTTGCATGACACCAACACCTGACGTGACGGTTTGTGTCGCTTTATTCCCACTTCCGTAAAAATGCGGCGCAACTGTCGACGCATAATATTGTAAATTAATCCATTGTGCCACAAGTGCCGGACCAGAAATGATGGTATTTAACAATGTGCCATCTTTATCTTTACGCCAATCATAATTGTGTAAAAATGTCCGCCCTTCTAAATCAATGCCCTTTGTTAATTGGCGTCGTCCAATTATAAATGATGCATTTTTAGCCAAGCCCCATTCTGGACGTACTTCACTCCAATCACTTGCAAACCGCTGCGCTTCTTCCACTGGATGATTCACTCGACCAATCGTTGGCAGTTTGTCCAAACGTTCGCGATTCGCGTGTTCAGAAATCATCGGCATGGCGTCATTCAATGATTCATATGCATCTAGAGCTAAAGCTGATAATGTATCTGGCACATATACCCATGCCAACGTATCAGTAGACGTATGATGCTCTGCTGCTGCAAAGACCGTGGTCTCCGGAATTACTACACCTGCTTGTTTTAATCCTTGTCTGACATTTAGACGATTACATATCATCGCTAATAACTTAGCATTAAATCCGCTTGATGCACCACCACAAGCCCCACATTCAAGTGATGCATGATGTGGATTATTGTGAGAATGACTAGCATGACCTGCTAACACAACGAACGGCGCAAATGCTTCGGTTAAATCCATCAATTTCAACGCTTGTAACGCGAAATCAATTTGCTCTTGTTCAGTAAATCCAACAGGTAAGTCTGATGTTCTGTCAAACTCACGATCAATCGTTAACTTTGTTTCAGGCTTTTTTAACCATTTTTGTTTTATTTTTTGTAAAGACGCGCGACTTTTTCTAGGCATAATCGTATTGACAATGGTACTCAAGCTTAAAAATGGTCCACTTAATTCAGGCAATAACAAACTAGGCATGACATTATTTTTCATCAATTTAAATGTGTAAAACATCGATGACATTGTCTGTTGCTGTTGTCGATAAACATTCATATCGTAACGGTCCGCAAACTCTTTAATACGATATGCCGGCGGTACCATGACAGGTAATGAATCATGTTTGAATTGTTCGTCTACGGCATCTTTTTGAATAGGTAATCCAAAGAAACCTGCAATACCAATCGTTTCAAAGGGCCCTGCTGCTTCGATATGTCTGCGAAATGGTTCTGAACGAACGTCTATACAAAATGCAATTTGCGCTTTCGTTGATGTGCCCCCCTGATTTAGCTCGCTATTATTTTCATCAACTGCTTGTGTGGCATTTAACGATACTGAATGTGACTGATTAGCATTGTCATTTTCAGTAACATTTACTTGGTTTACATCTAATACGCCCGCCAAACTTTCATGACCTGCTTTAATTTTTTGTTTTAACTGAGATTCGTATGTCATTTCCCAGGCAATCAACCATAAATTTTTAAATACATTTTTATTCATAGTTGCTGCAAAGTGAATAAACGTTTGAATTTCATTGACGTCATGTTGTAGTAATACATCGCTAGGCATATCACTGTAGTAACACCATGATGCAACAGTTTGCTTAAACCAATTTTCCGATCTACTTTCACAATCTTTAGCGACTGACTTGAACTCATCACCAACTAGCAATTGTTCGACAACTAATCGAATTGCCAAATAATCCGTTAACAAATGTTGTTCAAAGTGATGCTGTTGTGAACGGTAATACAACATACCTGCCCAACCCGGTAACGCCAAAAGATGTCCTTCAACATAAGCTTGGTAGTCTTCCTGCGCAATTGAAAAATGATTTAATACTGACTCTATCGTCATTTTAGGATCATTGGGCAAGCCTTTAATCACTTGGCGCTGTGCTTTAGTAAAACTATGGTCATGTTGCGCTAAATGCAACCATGCATGGTAAAAACTTTGCTCACGCTTCGGCATTGTCCAACTCGATAGAAATTGATCGATATAAAGTTTCGTCCATTTAATCATTTGACGATTCACTTGTTCGCTAAGTGGCTCACCTTGTTCATCTATTATTGCATCACTCATCGGACGTACATCATAGTGATGATATGAATCAGCCATATCACGTTTTGATTTTTCTAATAGTAGATCAGCAACAACATTTGAATGATTCATATATGATGCAGGTACGTCTTTTAATGTTTTAATGTTATCAATATAAAGATTGATGTAGTGTTGCGGGATATTGTAGTGATGTTCAAGTAACATATCAGTAACAAGTTGATTAAAGACACTTTCATCTAATTCACCACGTGCCACAGCACTTTCTATTAATGCTTTATTTGGGAAAATATCCACATCGCGAACGTCACGTAACCATTTTGCAACATCTTCAAACGTATCCGCTTCTAATCCTTCCCATGGATTTCGTGCTGCAAAAATCGAAATCGGTGATAATGGTGTAATAACACGTTTCGCATTTTCAATGACTGAATTGATATTTAACTGTGTTGTCATACCTTTCACCTCCTATAAATACTTCTTCAAATAATTCGGATGACTTTCTATCGCTTTCGAGCGTGCTTCACCTAGATTAACTAACCACACGTACAATACCGCAAAAGCCTTAGAGTATCGATGACGCGATACCCAGATACTTAATAAACTACCAAATATTAATATGACAACACTAATGATGACACTAATTGTAGGCGGTGTTGTCGCATGTGTTGTTATATTTTGTAATACATCGTAAAAATAATTATGTGTGATGATGTAGATAAATGTCACAATTGAAATCAAAATCATGCCAACCAGACGTGCCATACGCCCTTTACTAAAGGCTACCATTTGATTCCAAGATACAAGTAATGACCATGCTAGAATGAGTGCACTTAACACTTCATATGCACTTCTGTCACTACTAATCCAAAACAGAAATGCCACGATAATAGCTAATACACGTCCCATGACAATCCAGCCATAAGCGTCTTTAGCAGATGCTTGTTTTGGAATATTGAATCGCTTCACGATAGAACCTGATTGTAAAAATAATGTTGCTTTAAAAATACCGTGCAATATTAAATGAATAATCGCTGCTGAATATACACCCAATGCACATTGAACTAACATAAAGCCCATTTGACTCATCGTAGAGCCCACTAATTGGCGTTTATAGTCAACTTGAACTAAGCTAATACCCGATCCTAACAATACAGAAATACTAGAAAGGATAAGTAATAATGATAATGCAAATCCATTATCAAATATCGGCGCAAAACGAGTTAGAATAACACCACCTGCATTCACAATTCCTGCATGCATAATTGCCGATACTGGCGTTGGTGCTGTTACAGATTCAATCAACCATCGATGAAAAGGAAATTGTGCTGCCGGTATCATGACAGCTAATACAAGTAGTACATCAGTAATCAATGACCATGACGGATGAGACATATGTTGAGGCACACGCCACTCGTCAGTCGCAATATAAATAGTTACAATTGCGCCAACGAATGCAAGCCAACCACATAAAAATGTCATGCTTGATAATTTCGCAGACTCACGTGGCACTTTCCAAAAACGATTAACGTTCATCAGCAATGTTAAACATAATAATGTCATACCCCAGCAGAGTGCCATCAGTCTTAAGTCTTCAGACATCCATGCTAAAGATGCAAACGACGTAATCGCAGTGAACAATGGAAAGTAATGTCTATAATGATGATCACCTAGTAAATATCGCATTGAAAACTTTTGAATAATAAAGCCAAGCGCCATTACAAAGCCAGCTAATAACCAAGATAAACGATCTATTTTAAATGGGCCTAAGACATGTTGACCATGAATACCGAAAAAGCCAATGACTGCAATTAATACTGGCATGACTAGTATGTATAAATGTAATTTAATATATCTCATTGGCATAACTGGTGCTAAAAACAACAAGCCACTTATCAATGCAATGATAAGCGCAATAACAAACAGTGAAAATAGCAATTGAAAACTTAACACTGCATAACCTCCTTATTTCTAATCTCTCGCATAATGCTTATGTATAAAAATAAAAACCTACAATAGTAGATTCTGTACATAATGGCAGAAAATTTACTATTGCAGGTTTCAGTTTAACTAGACACTGCACCATGGTTGATATACCTTGTTACACTGTTCTCTTTAAGCGTGCTCCCATGCACATATGTATATAAAATGTTACTTCTGTCTGTTCAATTCATCTTCATAAATATGCTTTGCCTAGACGAGACCTAACGTGTTATTCGTTTTAAACTTATAACATAAAATATAATTAAATTTCTGCTTCATGTCAAATTCATGAGCTTAACCTCTATTAAACCAATGATTGTAAAGATTTTGTAAATGCACCTGTACAGTTAGGCAGTATTTCCCGTCCTTTTAAAATAAAAAATTCGCAGTTATGATCATAACAATTCAAGTTAGGAAAAAAATCAATTACGCACAAGATAACTATGTACAATGAAGTTAACTCATAAGCAAAGGAGGTAATCTTAATGGGTATCATCGCTGGCATCATTAAAGTTATCAAAAGCTTAATCGAACAATTCACTGGTAAATAAGTTTTCATAACAAACAAAGGAGGTCTTTCACATGGGTATCATTGCAGGAATCATTAAATTCATTAAAGGATTAATTGAGAAATTCACTGGTAAGTAAGTTATAAAAATATCATAGATATGAACATCTTATTTGAAGGGGGCCATTCACATGGAATTCGTAGCAAAATTATTCAAATTCTTTAAAGATTTACTTGGTAAATTTTTAGGTAACAACTAATCTCAAACATTAACGATCAACAACTCATCACTATGTTAAATCAACATACAGGAGGACAAAACGATGGCTATTGTAGGTACTATCATTAAAATCATCAAAGCAATTATCGACATTTTCGCAAAATAATTTAAGCGAATTGAATACTTAAAATTCTCAGGCCACTATACCAATAGGGATGGTGGCTTTGCTTTGTGTTGATTTATTGATGTGAGGTGAGTCTGGGTAGTTTGTTGCAAATAAATGGTCTTGGTATTTTTTGTATAGGATGTTCTTGGTGGTACGTAAGGAATATTCGTGATCTTTGTAGTCTGACGCGTTATATTTTTGTGGCGTGTTTTATGTTTGATACTCGAGGTCTAAGACATTCATGATTTGGCGTGCGAAATCTTAATGATCTTCTTGATCTAGCGCAAGATATATTGGCCGCGTGCAGAATTTCGTTGCACGTTTAGTCTGAAACACTCGTGTGACCGTAAGCAGTAATAGTACATTGATAGCTGCAATTACTTCACTCATTTTTATGACCGTTAAACAATAATTGTACTTTCAATTAACAGTTGGTACGATGGTTTTATCATTTTTCATCAACGCAAATATAAAAAGGACTAAGACACATACATGTCCTAGCCCTATGGATAAAATGCAAATTTCTGCTTTATCAAAACTATCACACTTTAGATAGATTGAAAACAAAAAGATCCTAAGAACATCTTAACTTTTTATTAATTGTCATAAATTGCAAACAATTAAGCCACAATTTAAAAATGATTATACTTCATTTAACTTAGCGTGCCGGTCTAATTTTCCATTGATATGGATCTTCAAATTGTTGCCAATCTCCATCAATTTCTTGCGCATTGACTAAGCATGCATCGAGTTCTTTTGTAATTGCACCTTCATCTAAGTCGGCACCAATAATGACAAATTGTGTATGACGATCGCCATATTCTGGATCCCATTCAGCTGCGACGTCTTGACGTTCTGCTAATATTTGAGTTTGTTGCACTTCAGACATACTAGCCACCCAATATGTTACTGGATGTATATTACAAGATGACCCTGCTTGAGATAATAAACATGCTACATGATTGTATTGCGCTAGCCATACGATACCTTTTGAGCGTACGATATTACTTGCCATACTTTCTAACCAGTCATTAAACCTTTTAGCATGGAAAGGTAGACGACGTTTATATACAAATGATGATATGCCATATTCTTCTGTTTCAGGCGTATGCGATGCATGACCACCAGATTCAAGCTCTTTAATCCATCCTGCTGATTCACTCGCTTTTTCAAAATCAAAACGCTGTGTATTTAAGACTTCTTTTAAATCTACTTCAGAATTTGTTGTCTTAATAATTTTAGCAGTCGGTTGCAATGCACTTAACACTTTTTCTAACTTTGCAAGTTCTTCTTCACTTATTAAATCAATTTTATTAATAATCAATACGTCACAAAATTCAACTTGGTCAATTAATAAATCAGCAATCGAACGTTCATCTGTTTCATCAACGCTTTGATCACGATCCATCAATAAATCTTCTGAGTTGATGTCATGAACGAAGCGGTTAGCATCAACAACTGTAACCATTGTATCTAAACGACAAATTGCTGTAAGATCAATGCCAAGTTCATCATCAATATATGAGAAAGTTTGCGCAACAGGTACTGGTTCTGAAATCCCTGTAGACTCAATAACAATCTGATCGATGCCACCTTTTTTTACTAAACGCTCAACTTCTTTTAATAAATCATCTCTAAGCGTACAACAGATACAACCATTAGATAGTTCGACTAATTTTTCGTCTGTACGCGATAGTCCCCCACCATCTGCGACAAGATCTTTATCGATATTAACTTCACTCATATCATTTACAATTACCGCGATACGTCGACCTTCACGATTTTGTAAAATATGATTTAACAACGTAGTTTTCCCCGAGCCTAAATAACCACTTAATACCGTAACTGGAATTTTAGCCATATATATATACCCTCACTTCAATTTATTTGTAAATAGGAATAATTCCGTTTTACATTATATAGGAGCGTTTCATCTTTCGCAATCTTCGATAATAAAAAAATAGTATACTTAATTAAATTATTGAGCACTTTACTTTATAATGGAGACAAAGATATATCTCACGAAAGAGAAGCGAGGTGTATAAACATGCTATTTGTCATTTTAGTTTTATATATCATTGGTATTGCATTTATTCTACTAAGTGTTTTTGGTTCAAAGACTGAAGGATTATCTACGAAACATACTTTATATACCATTGGTAGTGCTATTATAACGATTGCTATTTTCATTTCAATTGGCTATGCCATTCAATACTTAACTGCAGCGCTTTATGGTTTGTAAGGTGATGATGATCTATAGCGGGGAGTTCGGGAGAGGTTAACTTGCGTTGATTTTGATAAAGCGGTCATCGTTTTTGGTACTTGAGGATTTTGTTGTTGCTGTTTGGAATGTGGATATGTTTAATGTGGGACAGTAATTTAAGTTGCGTTTTTACATTTGTGAGTGTGATATTTCGATTCAGTTCGAATTACTTTATAGTTGAATAAATTAAAAAGAAGCGGCCTAGTGTCAGTTGTGAATATACTGAAGCGCTCCCTCCAAAGTAGACATTGAAAAAATGAAAATTTTGAAGGGAGCTTTATTTAGTAGTATGATATGTAGTTTAGCTATTAATTTTTTCAAATCATCCTTAATACTGTCTATCTCAGACATGGCACTTTTAACCCAATCTCCTTGAGCTGCACCTTTAAAATTAGCTTTAAAAGCTTCGCAATGCTGCGCCATTTGTTCAATCAATACTTTTTCTTCACCTTTTAATCCGTTTTCAATATCTTTATATTTATGCTTATGTTCAGGTGCAATAACTGAACGAATATTTTCTTTTTGCGCTTCCATTTTAGATATGAGATTAAGTGTTTCTACTGTAGTACTTATATCTGGCATTCTTAAGTTCATATCTGGTTCTATTAGAGTCATTTAATCTCCTCCAAATTATCAGTCACTTAGTTTATCTAACTGCTTTTCATAAGACTTTTTTAAGTCTTCTTTATATTCTTCTAATTTCCATTCTTGCTTTCTAATTATCTCATTGATTTCTTGCTCATACGCTTCTATATTTCTCGTCATTTTCCTTTGGGCATCTTCACTATAATTCATTTCGTGCTTCAAATATTGAAAAACATCATAACTACGTTCATTTTCTTTTCGAGTTCTATGCCTAAGTTCATTTAAATTTTGCAGTTCATTCTCTATACGTTTTTTCTCAGATTCATATGATTCTTCTAATTCATTTTTATTATTAATTTGATTAAACATCATAGTAATCCACCTATTTGTGATGCAAGCACTTGATCTTTATCAACGATTTCATTAATACTGAGTCTAACTCTCATAATATAATTTGATACAGAAGACCCTATCGTTGAAAGTTGTCTTTCTTTTGCAGATATCATTTGTTCAGGTTCTCTTACCATACTACTTTCATTCACTTGACCTTCATCTAAAGCATTGAGAACTCCATTTACACTCAAATCTTCACCTACAGCTTTTCCAGCTTTTTGAGCGTCTTCCCAATTTTTTCCAAATTTCTTTTTCTTTTCATTATACATTTTTTTGATTTGATTAATTTCATCGTCTATCAGTTGACTGAATGACTGCGCAATTGTTAAAGCTGTTAAACTTTCTAAAACTTTTTGCTGCGAAGAAGATAATCCTCCTCCATTTGTAGTCATCATATTGGCTCTAAGTAATTCTATACTAGCTAATTTAGAGATAGCATTATTTGAATGCTTTACAAATGACTTATTATTTTCTTCTGCATAACCTTGTAGTTTTTTAAGTTCTTTTTTTATAGCTTTTTGTTCTTCTTTGGTTAAAAAACCTTTCATTTCATGACCTTTACCATTTTTAAAGACTTTATCATTACCGAAAAAAACATAATGCTTATATTTCTTCAGATTTTCTGTCAATGCATCATTTTCTGCAACAAACCTAGTAATATTACCTTTATAATTTTTATATAACTCTAACAATCGTTTTCCATCTGGGGAATTAGGATTCAAACTAGTTATAGAAATAGGAGCTGGATTATAAACCACAATGTTCGGAATACCATTACTCATTCCTAGAACTACCGCATCTCTTCCACCTAGTGAATGTCCAGTAATAAAATCAATGTCATACTTACTTTTTATTTTATTTATAAATTCTTGTGTATTCGCATATCTATAGTTTTGATCAGATGCAGGAGAATATAATATTTTAAGATCTGCATATCCATCTTTAACTGTTTCCAAAGCATTGGTAACATTTTGTCTTGAAAATTCACCTTCTTTTAACTTTTTAAAGGCTTCGTCTTGTAAATTAGTCCCAGTCATCCCGAGAGTTACTTTGCCTGTATCTTTATTTAAAAAAGCAGAAGTTGTTACTCCAGTAAGAGAATCAGTGTAACTATCAACATATTCAAGATTAGAAGGGAACATGCCCCTTTCTGTGCTTCTGTCTAACTGTTCCTTTATTGCCATCTTACTCAAATTATGATTATTAGCATTTTCAATTTCATACGCCATAAATGATATTGCGCTTGTCGGTTCAGTATCTTTTTTTAATTTGCCAACATCTAATTTATAGTCACTCTTACTCATTATGGTCTCCTTCACTCGGTTTAAACTCTATACTATCAATACAAGAAACACTTTCTTCTTTGTTCCTATTGAAAATTATCTGTATCTCCTTATATCCAACAGAAGACCCTTTTATATTACCTGCTCCTTTGAACAATAACTTAGGATTTTTATTAGACTTAATATTGAATCGATTTTTTAATTGTTTTATATTATTATCATCATCATTAATTTTATATTCAGCTGAATAGTTAGGCGCATTAGGATTATAAGAAATATTTGTTATCCTATCCGTATTTAAACTCTTAAATTCACCATATTGAGAAAATAATTTGAAGTTTTCAATTTCTCTTTTTAAATCTTCGTTTTTTACATCTTCAGTTGGAATTATTTTATTATTCACCAATTTAACTGGATACTTTTTTTCGTTTTTTTGAACATCATGATTTTTATCTTCTTTCAATTCTCTAATAATATAACTTCCTTTAGCAGTTCTCTTATTTCTATCTAACTTTAATACCATCCCTCGTGATTTTAATCTCTCACCTTTGAATTCCGATACAATAGATGAATAGAGAACCCACATCCCTTTGTCACCTTTTTCAAATTCGCCATCTCGATATCCTTCTTTGTCGTATAAATCCTCGAGATTCTTAATTGGATACATATCTAACGTTTTCGCAAAACTCTTTTTGATTTGCTCTTCTTTTGAATCTGTTTTATTTGTTTGTGCTTCTTTTTTCTGTTCATCTTTCATATTTCCACATCCCCCAATAAAAATGATTAAAAGTAATACACTCATGTACAAAGCAATTTTTTTTATACACTCCATCATTTCACATCTCTCTGCTTTATTTTTATACACATTTGAATATTTCATACAACTTAATAAAATAGTGATTATTACACTTTTATGTTATCAAACAAAACTAACTTATTCAATTTAATAAATGTAATTCATTTAACTTTATTATTAAATGTTCTAACGTTATTTTTTATATTAGTAATTATATTTATTTATCCTCGCTTGGATTAAAGTAGACACTATCTGTGAAGTAAATGTTTTCTTTCTTATTTTCAACAAAGGTAAATTCAATATTTTTATATCCAACTGATGAGCCTTTTAAATTACCTGAGCCTTTCAATAATAATTTGGGCGCTTTTTGCGTCGGGATATTATATCGCTTACGTAATTGTTCTACATTATAATCACTGTTTTTCAATTGATATTGTGCAGAGTAAATTGGTACTTCTGGGTTATATGACACCTCACCATCTTTATAGTTTTTCAATTCTTTGAAATTCCCGTATTGCACAAAGAATTTAAATTTTTCAATTTCTTTTTCAACTTTTTCATCATCGATTGGTTTTAATGGAATGATTTTATTATTTTCCATTTTCACAGGATATCTTTTTGTATGATTGTGTGTCATTCCATCGCTATCTTCAACAACTTCTCTAACAATATAATGCCCTTTAGCCGTTCTAGTATTTCTGTTAATTTCTAAAACTGCCCCTCTAGATTCCAGATTTTCTCCTTTTAATTGGATTTTCATTTCAGATCTAATTAGCCAAGTACCTTTATCATCTTTTTTAAATTCGCCATCTCGATATCCTTCTTTGTCGTATAAATCCTCGAGATTCTTAATTGGATACATATCTAACGTTTTCGCAAAGCTCTTTTTGATTTGTTCTTCTTTTGAATCTCCCATGATCTTATTACCACCACAAGATGTTACAAAAATGATTAAAATCAACAGACTTATGCACAATCCAATCCTTTTTATAGATTTCATTGTTACACACCATCCTCATCATCTTCATCCACCTTCGCCGGCTGAAAATTTAATGAATCGACTACTGATAATTCGCTTTTTTCACCTTTTGAAAAGTCAATTTCCAACTTTTTATAACCCACAGAACTTCCTTTCAAATTACCATCAATATGCATTTTTAATACCGGTGCTTTATCAGTAGGAATATTATAACGACTTCTTAATTGCTTAACATTTTCATCTTTATTGCTCATTTTAAATTTTGCGTCATAACTTGGAACATTCTCATTAATTGAGACATCACCATTGCTGTAGTTTTTCAATTCTTTTAGGTTTGCATATTGTCCGAAAAATTTAAAGTTTTCTATTCTCTTTTTTAGATTTGTATCTTCTACTTTATCTAATAAAATGATTTTATTATTTTTCATTTCAACATTATAATTTTTTCTATCTGGGAATTTATTCTTTTCATAAAATGTCTTAACAAAATAATGTCCCTTTGCAGTCCGTGTATTTCTATCTAAGTATAAGACCATACCTTCATTACTCAATCCACCTTGTTTATTACTTTTGGCGAAATCTGTATATATCGTCCACATCCCTTTATCACCCTTTTTAAATTCGCCATCTCGGTATCCTTCTTTGT
>NZ_KV830995.1:0-9285 GCF_001836945.1 Staphylococcus sp. HMSC062H10 | reverse complement strand
CATCTCGGTATCCTTCTTTGTCGTATAAATCCTCTAGGTTCTTAATTGGATACATATCTAATGTTTTCTCAAAGCTCTTTTTGATTTGTTCTTCCTTTGAATCTTCTCTTTGATTTTCTGTAGTATCGCTTGATCTATCGCAACCCATTATAAAAACGCTCAAAACCATAATGCTTATGTACAATACGACTCTTTTTAAAAATCTCACTTTTTCACTTCTCTCTATCATGTTAATATTTGTTGAGCACTATCAACCTTTGTGTTATTTTTAGTCACTTGGAATTAAGTTTAATCCATCTGAAAAATATATATTTTCTTTTTTGTTTTCTAGGAATATAAATTCAATTTCCTTATATCCAACTGAAGCCCCTTTCAAATCCCCCGAACCTTTCAACAACAATTTAGGCGCCTTTTCTGTTGGAATATTATATCTTTTTCGTAATTCTTTAACATTATAATCATCATTTTTCAGTTTATATTTCGCTGAATAAATAGGAGCTTCAGAATTGTAGGAAATGTCACCATTTTCATAATTCTCTATTCCTTTAAAACTGCCATATTGCACAAAAAACTTAAAGTTTTCAATTTCCTTTTTCAACTTTTCATCTTTTATCTCCTCATTTGGAATAATCTTATTGTTTTTCATTTTCACAGGATACTTTTTTTCTGTTTCTCTTTCATCAAGACTTTTTCTTGAATCTATCTCTTCTATTGAAAAATAACCAGTTGTGGTCCTAGTATTTCTATTCATGTATAATATCATGCCTCTTGAAGTTAAACTTTTACCTTTTGGTTGAATTATCATTTCAGATCTAACAACCCACGTCCCTTTGTCTCCCTTTTTAAATTCGCCATCTCGGTACCCTTCTTTGTCGTATAAATCCTCGAGATTCTTAATAGGATACATATCTAACGTTTTCGCAAAGCTCTTTTTAATTTGTTCTTCTTTTGAATCTTCTTTTGCTTTTTCTGCAGTATCGCTTGAACTATTACAACCTATTATAAAAATGCTCAAAATAATAACACTTATGAACAGTGCAAGCTTTTTTAGATATTCCATTTTTTCACCCCTTAATATTCCTTATCAATACTATTTTTTCGCTGGTTTATAACTTAAAAATTCAATGACTGATAATTTGCTGTTTTCACGTTTTGAAAAGTCAATTTCTAACTTTCTATAACCTACGGAACTGCCTTTCAAGTCCCCATCAATATGCATTTTTAATATAGGTGATTTTTCAGTCGAAATATTATAATGACTTCTTAATTGCTTAACTATTTCATCTTTATTGCTCATTTTGTATTCAACATCATAACTAGGAACATTTTCATTAATTGAAACATCACCATTATTATATTTTTTCAATTCTTTAAGATTTGCATATTGACCGAAAAATTTAAAGTTTTCTATTATCTGCTTGAGCTTATCATCTTTTACTTCATCTAATAAAATAATCTTATTATTTTTCATTTCAATTTTATAATTCTTTTCATCTGGTAGTTTACCATTCCGGTAAAATGTAGTAACAAAATAATGGCCTTTAGCGGTTCTAGTATTCCTATCCAGATTTAAAACCATACCTTCATCATTCAATTCACCCGGTTTATTACTTTTAGCGAAATCTGTGTATATCGTCCACATCCCTTTGTCACCTTTTTTAAATTCGCCATCTCGGTATCCTTCTTTGTCGTATAAATCCTCAAGATTTTTGATTGGATACATATCTAACGTTTTCGTAAAGCTCTTTTTGATTTGTATTTCTTTTGAATCTTCAGTGATTTTATTACCACCACCGCAAGATGTTACAAAAATGATTACAATCAACAGGCTTATACACATTCCAATCCTTTTTAAATATCCCATCGTTTCACGTCTCTCTGTTTTAGAATTATTTCTACATCTAATTATCTTTAGCTAACTCCATCAGATGGTCCAAAATTCAAAAAATCTCTAACAGCAGTTTCTTGGTCTTTTACTTTTGAAAAATTATATTCTATATTTTTATAACCAACTGAACTTCCTTTTATATCGCCATCTATATGTAATTTTAATACTGGCGACTTTTTGGTTGTAATCGGATAAACTTCTCTAAGTTTTTTTACATTTTTATCCGTATTACTCATTTTATATTCTGCATCGTAGCTTGGCACATTATCTGTACTTGATATATTTCCATTTTTATAATTTTTAAGATCTCTAAAATCAGCATACTGACTAAAGAATTTAAAATTTTCTATTTTATTTTTGAGCTTTGGATCTTCTACTTTATCCAAAAGTACTATCTTATTATTTTTTAATTCAACATGATATTTTTTTGTTGATCTTTTTCATTAAATTCATCATGAACTTTGCTCGTGTAATAATATCCTGTTGCCTTCTTTGTATTTCTATTAAGGAATAAAACCATACCTTCGTCATCTATTTCACCCGGTTTGTTACTTTTTGAAAAACTTGTGAGTAAAGTCCATGTACCCTTATCGCCCTTTTTAAACTCACCGTCTCGATATCCTTCTTTATCATATAAATCCTCGAGATTCTTAATTGGATACATATCTAATGTTTTCGCAAAGCTCTTTTTGATTTGTGTTTCTTTTGAATCTTCTTTTATTTCATTACCTTTGCCACAACCTGCTATAACAACTATTAAAATTAAGATACTTATGTACCATGAAAGCCTTTTTAAATATCCCATCGCTTCACGTCTCTCTGTTTTATACTTCTTTTATATTCTCTTTTCATATAAATAATTAATTATTTTGTATATTTCTCTTTTACGTTACCAAAATATACATATACAATCAATTTTATTTCTTAATTAAATTTGTACTTATTATTATGTTGCGTCATTTTTTTATTATTGTTTCATTTGATTTAAACCCTCTTTGAAATCAAGGTTTTAGTAGGAAAATCCATAAGCATCGCACTAAAGATTAATTGCTTTTTAGCAATATTTGCCACTTTAACTATTTATTAAAAATTATTAATTCGACTTAATAAACGTAATTTTCTTAATATTCAGTGTTATGATAGAGTTACAATTTTTAGAGGAGTGATAGATATGAAATTTAAAAAAGTTTTAGTAGCTACGGCAATGGTAGGTGTATTAGCAACTGGGGTTGTTGGATATGGTAATCAAGCAGATGCAAAAGTTTATTCTCAAAATGGACTCGTACTACATGATGATGCAAACTTCTTAGAACATGAATTAAGCTATATCGATGTGTTATTAGATAAGAATGCTGACCAAGCTACAAAAGACAACTTAAGATCATACTTCGCCGATAAAGGACTACATTCAATCAAAGACATTATCAACAAAGCTAAGCAAGACGGCTTTGATGTTTCAAAATATGAACACGTAAAATAAATTCAATAATGCTTTGTAACGAAGCAAATAAAAAACAGCTCAATGACGTAGAAGTCAGTGATTAACTCACTAGTTTCATTACATCATTAAGCTGTTTTATTTAATTAGTATTGGCGAAGAACTTTTTCCAGTTCTTTCTTATCAAGTGCATCAAACCAAGTTGATACACCACCCTCAGTATCAAATCCAATTATTTTGTCTCCGTGTAATTGATAATAAGCCGGAATACTTTCAAGTTTTTCATCAAATTCTCGCTCTTTCTTTTGCTCAGGCGATTCATAAACATCTATATTTTTGCTAACAAATCCTTGACTAAGCAAGTCTCCAGTAATTGGATCTACAACAGTAAAGTTCAACTTTTCGCCATTGTATAATCTATAACCAGCGTCAAACGAATTAAAAGTGAATTCCCCATTTTCATTAACTTGTAAATCTGGGAATTCTTGACCTTCACCTAATTCAGAATCAACTTTTACAACTGCATTCGCAAATTTTGTTTTACCTTTAATTTCTTTAGTACTATGGCTATTATTTTGAGGAATTCCTCTTCCTTGTTCACTTTTATATTCAAAGCCATAAATATCTTCAACTACTAAGTCTTCTTTTACATTAGTAAGAGTTGTTACTTTATTGACATTTTTAGGATTATAGCTAGTTATAGCAGATTCAATATTATCAAAACTTGTTACTTTTGTTTTAAATATAATTGGCTTTAAAGCTTCTTCTTCATCGTTTGGCAAGAATGTTAATGACACATTATCATCTGGATTCAATTTTAAGTTATCATATGGTTTACGTTTGAAATCAAATTCAAAATAACCTTTATCATCTATATGTTTCCAAATACCTTGATACCTAGTTTTTCCTTGGTCTTCAGTTAAACGATTTTCAACATCAGTACTATCACCAAGATTAATAAATTTATTATTAATTGAAAGAGCAACTTTTCCTTTCACCGAAGTATGACCTTTAATAATACCAGATCCTGCGGTAATTGGTTCAACTAATACTTGATGATGTCCATTTTCTTGTTTTAATTGCTGATTTGGAACTTTATATGCTTTTTCATACCTTGGTGTTGTGACAGTAGATTTAGCACCTGTTTCCTCTTCTTGAACTTCTTCTTTTTCTTCAACCTCTTCCTCTTCATCACCTAAATCATCTAAAGATGATGATGAAACTTCAACTTCTTGATTATGGACTATTTTACGGTCTTTTAAATCATAATTGAAGTTACCTTTATCATCTGACATAACAAGCTCTCCATCAGAGCCTTCAAATGAATCGGCACTTTGTCTGTCTATATTCAATAAAATTATATGATTTGGTAATGTTTTACCTTTAATTGATGTATCACCTGGCTTAACATCTTCCAAATTTACAAAATTAGCTGGCTTGTCAGTTGCAGTTTTAACATCAGTGTTTTTAACCTGTGCATTATTTTTTTCTGTATGAGCTTTTTCATTACTTTCTTGCTGATTGTTATTTTCTTTTTCTGATGCGTCCGCTTGTCCGTTTGTCATAATATATAACATTGTAATTGCTACAGATACTAAACCGACTTTCATTTTACGTAACTTAAAATTTTCCCTCATGATATACTCCCTCGAATAATATTATAAATTCACTTCAATTTTCTCTATTTTTCTACCATCAATCACATCACCCATACGATGAGTTTGTAACTTTTTATTCAATTCAAAAGTATAAAAATCACCATTTTTCATAGTAACTCTAATTTTACTGTCTTTAGGCTCTGTCTTATAAAGATCATGTTTATCAATTAAGTGCTTTCTTAATTTAAAATCAAGTTCTTTTAATGAGATTTCCTCTTTATTTATGTAAAAATCAGTATCACTTTTAACCGTTGTAAACATTCCTCTTTCTCTTTTAACTTCTATATGAGGTCTATTTACATAATCTTTGTAATTTTCCCCATTGGTTTTTGAAATTCCTCCAATTGAATAATCTGTTGCTTGCCTACCAGATCCTTCTCTCACAACAAACACATCCACATTTTGTATTCCATTTCCATCTTCAAACTTATTTTTTTCATTTTCGGTTAAATTTACATCTATTTGCTGTGAATTAAAAATAAATGTTGCGATATTACCTTCTCTATACCCTTTTAAATTTTTATAATCAAAACTTGTTCCTGTATAATAATCTTTCAATTTTTGAGTATCATTAGAAATAGCAGTTAATGAGCTATCCATACTTTCTGCTTTTACTGGCTGAGCAGTAGTTGTAATCATCCCTGTTGTTAAAATCCCTAGTGCTAAACTTGCTTTAGCAATATTTTTTAATTTCATAATTCTATGCTCCCAATTTTTAGTCTATTTGATTTATTCTATTACGCAATACGAACAATCCTCATTCATTATAATGAGCAACGGTCGTGCTTCACATTAAACTTACTTTAACTAAAAATTAATCATTATTAAGTAATTTAATAAATAGTTAACTAATATCATTCAATTCCTATCGATCTACTCTCTTTTATTTACGAATAACACTTTATCTCAACTTAATCTTTATTTAACTACTTATTCTGTACACAATTTCGACACAAAAAGACACCGTGCTATCACAGTGCCTAAATTTAATGTTCGTTTTTGATTTTGAAGCTTCATAAATAAACTCCACTTATTAATCGAGTGATGAAACATCATCATTTCCTATAAAATAAACTTCAGCAGATTTAAATAAACATCGATTTAAGTAAGGCTTTTTTTCGTTGTTGAAGTAATTCTATTTTTATTAATTGTTTATTCACTAATTTATCTATTTCAATCAACAGTTTAGCTACCTTCTCTTGTTCATCTTTTATTGGTACTAAATATTTTATAAACTTAAATTGAGAAACTTTCACACTTGGTTGTACAGCCCCCATTTGAATTCTTTTTATTTTTTTCTGATTTCCCTTATACGATAGCATATAGTAAATAAATGAAGGGAGGTTATTATTATTTACCCTTAATCCTACGATATTTTGAGCTATTACAGCTTTGTAATTATCCATAAGACTAACTATTCCAGTATTTCCTACAGTAGAAAAAAGAATATCATTTTCTTTTAAATGTTCTCTAAACCAGTTATTATAAGTGTTTTCACTAACAAATTTACTTACTTTTATATATGCTGGACGATAATATCCTAATGCATTCACTTCTAATAAAGGATATTTTTCACTAGGAGCATTATCTGGTGTTTTCCCTCTATTATCCACAATGTTTTCTAAAATATTTTTTAATTCAATTGTTCTCCAATTCGGATAATCATTTCCATTCTCATCTTTGAATCGCAATTCTTGTGAGAAGATTTTCTGCATATATCCTTTTTTCTGTTGTTGAAGTAATTCAAGTTTTTGTTCTTCTAGTTCAATTTGTCGATCGAGTTTGCTGAAGAAGTCACCTATTTTTTTCTGTTCTTTAGCAGAAACAGGGTATATGACTTTCATTTTATTAATTGCGGTACCTGATGTTAAAGCTCTAGTTGTCATAGAACTTTTTGTAATCATTTCTTTTCTAAATGAATTAGTAAAAAAGACATATCTTTTAAAATTATTATTTATTAAATCAATTCCTGATTTAGGCCGCCCTCTTAATACAAATCCACTAAACACAGTATTTTCAGGGTCATTTAAAATTACAGACGGATAACCTATTTCACCAATCACCTCACTAGTCCTTGTAAAAAAAACATCACCCTTTTCAACGGAATAATTCTTCAGTTCTTTGCTATTCACATTAACTTTTCCAGTCAGATTATTTGTATTTATGCTCCGGTTATTAAATACATCTTTGAAGTTAACAATCGACGATCCTGAGCCAAAATATTCCTTTCCTTTATTTAAACCATTTTTAAATTCTAATAACTCGCCAACCTTCTTCTCTTCCCATTCGCCTTCAAACCCTGGGAATCTCAACTCTGGCACATTTTTCTTTTGTGTATTACTCATCTTTCAACACCCCAAGTTCTTTTAGGTATGCATTGATTTCTTGTTCAACTTGTGCGATTTCTTTATCGATATTTTTCAAATCTTGCTGGACCTGCTCTAAGTCAATCGGTTCTTCTTCTTCGAATGTATCAACGTATCTCGGTATGTTTAGGTTATAATCGTTCTCGGCAATCTCTTGTAATGTCGCGCTGTAGCTATATTTATCAATCGTTTCTTTACACTTATATGTGTTAATAATTCGTTCGACTTGGGCATCGGTTAAATGGTTTTGATTTTTTCCTTTTTCAAAATCATTGGATGCATCGATAAATAGTACGTTGTCGTCTTGTTGGCGACATTTTTTAAATACTAAAATACATGTTGGAATACTTGTCCCATAGAAAATATTCGCTGGTAAGCCAATCACGGCTTCTAAGTAGTTCTTTTCTTCAATTAAATAACGACGAATGACACCTTCTGCAGCCCCACGGAATAATACACCATGTGGGAGTACGACTGCCATGGTACCTTCATCGTCTAGGTAATGTACCATGTGTTGAATAAAGGCAAAGTCTGCTTTAGACTTTGGCGCAAGTTTGCCGTAACCACTGAATCGTTCGTCATTTTCAAATTTTGAATCTGCTGTCCATTTCGCACTGTATGGTGGGTTCGCAATAACCGCATCAAATGTATGACCTAAAAAGGCTGGATTTTCCAACGTGTCATCATTACGGATATCGAAATTTTCATAACGTACATCATGTAATAACATGTTCATGCGCGCTAAGTTGTAAGTGGTATTGTTACGTTCTTGTCCGAAATAACGATACACTTGTGTCTCTTTACCTACACGTAACAGTAATGAACCGGAACCACATGTTGGGTCATACACGTGACGTAATTTATCTTTACCGTCTGTGACAATCTTCGCCAGTATCTTAGATACTTGTTGTGGTGTATAGAACTCGCCTGCTTTTTTACCCGCTGTCGCCGCAAATCGCCCGATAAGGAATTCGTATGCATCACCTAACATATCAATTTCCATGTCACTGTGAACGAATGGTAAGTCGTCAAGATTAACCATGACTTTGGAAATTAGTGCAGTACGTTCTTTGACATTGTTACCTAGTCGCGTTGAACTTAAGTCCATATCGCTGAACAGTCCGATAAAGTCATTTTCACTTTCTTCACCTAGTGTTGATGTTTCAACTTTACGAATTGCCGTCGCCAGATGTTCGATATCGAAATCTTGTGTTTCAATTTCACGAATCATCGCACTGAATAAATCTTGTGGTTCAATGAAGTAACCGACTTGATCAATTAATTCTGCTTTTAAGTCTTCACGGTATTCTTCGTCTGCCCATGCCTCTTGATACGTGATATCTTCACCTGCCAAGGCATCTGCGTATTCTTGTTCCGCTTTTTCAGATAGGAAGCGATAGAAAATCAAGCCTAGAATGTAATTACGGAATTCACTCGCATCCATGTTTCCTCTTAAATCATTCGCAATCGACCATAATTTTTTATGTAATTCAGCTTGTTGCTGACGTTGTTTTTCAGTAATAGACATGTGATTCCTCCGCCTTTGAATAAGTAATTTATCTCTTTGTGTAATAGATTTATTATAACATTTGGTTTTGTTGCGATGTTGAGAATTTTGATGTCGGTGGTGGAAATTTTTATATTCATGGAGATTGGGATAGAATTCATAAAACGCAAACAAAACGGCTTAACGACGATATCGATTGACGCATCCTTATTTGTAAGGTATGCGCACCAATTTACTTTTCATCGTTAAGCCGCTTCAATTACTTTTTATTGTTCGTAATTAATTACTTTAAGTTAACTTCAATATCTTTAATTTGTTTGCTTTCTATGACTTCCCCCATATATTTGAACGCTAATTTACACCTTAGATTAAGGTTATAAAAGCTGCCATCTTTCATGTTGATTTTAACACTACCATGTTTTGAAATC
>NZ_KV830994.1:43375-43613 GCF_001836945.1 Staphylococcus sp. HMSC062H10 | reverse complement strand
GCGACTCAGATTCAGACAGTGATTCAGACTCAGAAAGCGACTCAGATTCAGATACAGGAAAACATACACCTGTTAAACCAATGAGTACTACTAAAGACCATCACAATAAAGCAAAAGCATTACCAGAAACAGGTAGTGAAAATAACGGCTCAAATAACGCGACGTTATTTGGTGGATTATTCGCAGCATTAGGTTCACTATTGTTATTCGGTCGTCGCAAAAAACAAAACAAATAATA
>NZ_KV830994.1:0-43275 GCF_001836945.1 Staphylococcus sp. HMSC062H10 | reverse complement strand
CAATATGACCCAGGTCCTTGTGGCCTGGTTTTTTAATGATTACACATGCAATAGATGTATTTTTCATATAAAATAAACAATAAAGATACGGAATAAAACTTATATGAGGCGATAATATGAATTACATTTTAGGAACAATTTTAGAAAGTAAAATTACAGGTGTAGAAAAAGCACAAATAAATAGACTGAAGTTGTTCAAACAACACGGCATATCTTCAAAATGTGTATATGTTAAATGGAATCCTTATTCATACACATATGCGAAGCAACATCGGATTGAAAATGATCTGCTTACAATGTATGACTATTTTCAAAAAGCAATCAATTATAAAAAGACAAAGCAAGTTAACTGGATACAGTATTGGGAAAAGTCATGTAGGTACACATTGAAATTTGTGGAAAATTCAAATGATGTCAGAATATATGATGAAGAGCAATTTATCATGTATGCTCATTTTTTAGATAAACAGTATCATCAATTAAACTATGTGAATTATTTTGATCATAAAAGAAGAAAAGTAAAACGTGAATTGTATGATGGAAGAGGCTTTTTAAGTTGTTCTCGAATTTTAGGTGAAGGACAACGGATTGTACTCGAAAATTACTATACACCTAATGGGGAGATCGTCATCCAAAAATATTTCGACGATATAAAAGGGGAAAATACGCTCACAAAGGTTATCTTAAATGAAGACCAGCATCAACAATTTTTTGATACAGAAGATGAATTAGTTCAATATTTTCTCCATCAATTATGTAAAAATAATGATCAAATCATATTAGACCGTCCTCATGAATTAGGAAATGTTATTGCGGGATTAAATCAAAGTATTCCAGTTATTGTTGTGCTCCACAGTACACATTTATCCGGCACCGGTAATGGTATAAAAAGTTTTTATAAAACAGTGTTTAATAATTTAACACGTTATAAAGCGATTGTTGTATCAACGGAAAAGCAATGCCAAGATATTTCACAATATATTGAAAATAAAATACCAGTTATCAATATTCCGGTTGGCTACGTGGCAAATTTAAAGTATCAATTTGACATCAATCAAAAGGATAAAAATCATATCATATCAATTGCTCGCCTCGTTGAAAATAAACAAATTAAACATCAAATTGAAGTGATCAAGCAATTAGTAACAAAACATCCCAATATTCAATTGAATATTTATGGACATGGAAATGGGTTGTCAGAATATCGACAACTTGTAGAAGATTATCATTTATCGGAACATGTTAAATTTCATGGCTTTAAAACGCATATTAATGAAGAAATTGCTAAAGCAGAACTAATGTTATCGACAAGTAAAATGGAAGGTTTTGGCTTAGCAATTTTAGAGTCGCTTTCAGTAGGTACACCAGTGATCAGTTATGATGTAGATTATGGGCCATCAGAACTGATTCAAGATGGATTTAATGGCTATTTAGTACCTCAAGGTGACATCAATCAAATGGTTGAAAAGGTCGATCAATTACTAAATAATACTCAAATGATGCAACAATTTTCAATTAATAGTATAGAGTATGCTCAGCAATTTAATGAGATAAATGTCAGTACAAAGTGGCAAAATATTTTAAACTAAGTCAAAAGAAAAACGCATTTTCCTAGAATCATCTATTTAACAAACCACGTTCATACGAACTTACATGTTTAGTTAAATGACATAGGAAAATGCTTTTTTATAAAAATAAAGTTAAAGTACATTTATATAAGACGAACAAATTGGTCCCATTGTTTAATTAACGACGCTTTACTGTATTGTTGCGCTTTTGCCAAACTACCTTTTGACAGCCGTTGTTGTACTTCCGGATGATCAATCACATATTTTACTTTTTCGAATAGCACATCTTCATCATTTTTAGTAATTAAATAACCATTGAAATCTGAAGTAATTAATTCACTAGGACCATATTTAATATCATAACTAATAACTGGAACACCATGTGCTAAAGATTCAAGTAGCGCTAAAGAGAAACCTTCCATGTTACTTGTTATTAAACTCAAATAGGCATCGCTGTATTCTTGGTCTAGATTGCTTAAAAAGCCGCGTAAATATACATGATTTTCTAATCCATATTTTTGTATCAATTCATTTAATTTTTTACTTTCTGAACCAAAACCATACATATGGAGTTCTACTTTCGGTACATAAGGGATTAAGCGTTTAATTAATTCAATTTGTTGATGTAATTGTTTTTCAGGTGAATAACGTGCAACGGAAATTAATTTAACACTGCGCTGATCTAATGTTTGGACTGGTGTATCAATTGTTTCACTATAGCCGACAGGAATATTAACAACAGGAATAGTATGGTTAATACGTTTTTCAACATCTAATTTTTGCTGCTCAGTAGAAACGATAATTGCACGATATCGAGATAAATTTTCAAACATCGCTTTATATACATTTTTAAATGGCGATGAATCTAATGCATCAATATTTTTAATGTGTGTACTGTGAAGCACAGCTACTACTGGGATTGACTTAGGTGTTAAGTTGAAAATAGGTGCTGTATACACATTGCGGTCACTGAAAAATAAATCCCCATGTTGATATAGTTGTTTAATGAAAAATGCGCCTAATTCCGTTTCATTATTAAAGAAATATTGTTTGTTAGCATAGTAAACAATAATTTTTTGTACTTCTGGTTTGCCATTTTGTAAGAAAAATACTTTTCTAATTTTGTGTCTCCTTCTGGATTATAGAAAAATTCACATAATGTTTGTTGTTTATCAACAAGAATCCTACTACAACTTAAAAAGCCACGCACATCATAAAAATCACGTTTTACTTTTCGTCTTTGACTATCAAAATGATTCACATAATCTAATATACGATATTTAGGATCTTGAAAATGGGCATACATTAAGAAACGCTCTTGATCATATATTCTAAAGTCATGACTATTTTCAACATGTTTTAAAGTATAATGACATTCATCAGTCCAATATGACAACCAGTCAAATGGTTCATTGCGTTCTAAATATGTTGCTTCTTGGAAGAAATCATACATATTAATATAGTCAGAACTAGTAATATAATTTTGGGCATTTCTATATAAATATCTATTCCATGACAGAAATACACATTGCGCTGGTCTTCCCATTTCTTTAAATAAATTTAAACGATTAATAATTGCTTTCTCTATCCCAGTTAAATTAACACCTAAACTATTACCTACAAAATAATTCATTTACAACACCACTTATATCTATTTTTTATAATTATATCACATAATATTTAATTACTTCTTTTAACTGGAAGATGTGTTTATTTATAAAACAACAAGTTTTGATATTTATAATGGTAGTAGTTATTCAGTCAAATACTACCAATATATCATTGTAGAGCTTAGGATATTGATTTATGACTCAGGCACATCAAATGAGAAGATTTATAAAAGAGATATACAACTCTAGGAGGTATAATAAAAACGCGCAACTACTGTTACGCGTTTGAATTAATCATATGATATTATTTGCGATACTTTAATTTAGCGAAAGCATCATGTTGATGGATAGACTCTTCATTACGACATTCGATATCGAAACCGTCTAACCAATCAAATTCAACTAAGTCCGCGGCAATTAAACGAATTAAGTCTTCGACAAAGCGTGGATTTTCATATGCACGCTCTGTCACACGTTTTTCATCAGGACGTTTTAAAATAGGGTATAGAATTGAACTTGCATTAGCTTCCATTGCATCTAAAATTTTGTTTTTATAGTCATCAACTATGTCTTGATCTTTATTAATATATGTTTTAACAGTGACAACACCACGTTGGTTGTGCGCTGAATATTCACTTATTTCTTTTGAACACGGGCATAGCGTTGTGACAGTTGCTTCAATAGTAAGTTCTTTACGTGTAACTTTATCACCGTCAATTGCTAATCCATAAGTGACATCGGCATTACCAACTGCTTTAATATTTGTGGTTGGACTATAGCGATCAAAGAACCATTTCCCAGAAACATCAACGCCTGCCGCATTTTGTTTCATATTCGTTTGTAAAGTGCGTAACACCTGATAAAGTGTATTAAATTCAAGTTCAATGCCATTATCATAGTGCTTTTCAACACTTTCAATAATACGGCTCATATTAATACCTTTTTCGTCTTTTGTTAAACTTGTTGAAAAACTAAATGTGCCAGCTGTTTGATACTGGTCAACAAGTACAGGGTACACTAAGTTTTTAATACCAACCTCTTCTATTTCAAATAAGAAATCTTTATGTGTACTTTGTAAATCTGTCATTTCGTTCTTAGTAGTAGGTTTCGTGCCTTCAATAGGGTCTACGGAACCAAAGTGTTTCCAACGACCTTCTCGTGTCGATAAATCAAATTCAGTCATTTTTTTCCTCCGTTAAGATTTAAAGTGATATGTCCAATATGGTTCGACTGTTAAAAAGCTGTGTTGTTTACCATCGATTTCAGGACTTGCTAATTGTTTTAAAAATGGACCTGTTTGAGAAGCATGTGCTTCAAAAGCTTTAATTTTCAGGTCTTTAAAATCTGTAATATCATTTTGAATATCAGGTTCTCCAAGTGCTTCGGTTGCATCATTGCTGAACGCAACTAAAGTTAAACGAGGGCGTTCTTCTTTAGGCATGCGTTCAACCGTTCGAATTACAGCGTCTGCTGTTGCTTCGTGGTCAGGATGTACTGCATATCCAGGATAAAATGAAATAATCAATGATGGATTTGTATCATCGATTAAAGATTTAATCATACTATCTATATGTTCATAGGGTTCAAATTCGACAGTTTTGTCACGTAAACCCATTTTTCTTAAATCAGTAATACCAATAACTTTACAAGCTTCTTCTAGTTCACGCTCACGAATACTTGGTAATGATTCGCGTGTTGCAAATGGTGGATTACCTAAATTTCGTCCCATTTGACCTAAAGTTAAACATGCATATGTTACTGGTACGCCTCGTTGGACATAACTTGCTATTGTCCCTGCAGATGAGAAGGTTTCATCATCAGGATGTGGAAATATTACTAATACATGTCTTTCGTCAGTCATGTTGATGCCTCCTCTATAAATTAAATGGTTGCTCGCTAATTTCAAGCGCTGCAGCGAGTTGACCTTCATAATTAAAACCTGCAATTAAAAATTCGTCATGCTCGTTAACTTCGTAATGCGTTAGACCTTGTACATAAACCCAGCCACCATTTGATAGTTTAAGGCCAATGCGATAAGGTTCTTTATTGCCACCTTTTAACTGAGCATGTGTATATGTTACTTGAATGTTTCTTAAAAAAGTACCAGCATTAAAAACACGTTGATCGAAATGGTTCGCATAGGCCCCATTTGTCGTTTCAACATGCAGATACACAGGTTTATGTTCAAAAGAAGCAAGTAAATCTATAACTTCTTGTTCTTTAATTGGTTCCAACACGTTCACTCCTTACACTATCAATGTGTTTATCTTTCTATTTTACTAAAAACTATTCAATAATTGTATACGATTGCTCAATTATTTATAAATTAATTTACATGAAGGGTAATTACTCAGGATTACACAATCATACAGCATTAGTTTTTTACTTTTAAAAATCAAAAAAATTGTTGGAATTTAAAAAGTGTTAAACATTAAAAATGATGCTATATTAATGGTGTATGAATGAATTCATAAGTTTTTAAAATGTATTAAATTTGTGGAGGCATGTAAACAATGAAAGTATTAAACTTAGGATCGAAAAAACAAGCATCATTCTATGTTGCATGTGAGTTATATAAAGAGATGGCATTTAATCAGCACTGTAAACTAGGTTTAGCAACTGGTGGTACAATGACAGATTTGTATGAACAACTTGTTAAGTTATTAAATAAAAATCAGTTAAACGTAGACAATGTATCCACGTTTAATTTAGACGAATATGTAGGTTTAACCGCATCACATCCGCAAAGTTATCACTATTATATGGATGATATGCTTTTCAAACAATATCCTTATTTTAATAGAAAGAACATTCATATTCCGAATGGAGATGCCTATGATATGAATGCGGAAGCGTCAAAATATAATGACGTTTTAGAACAACAAGGTCAACGTGATATTCAAATTTTAGGTATTGGTGAAAATGGTCATATTGGATTTAATGAACCTGGTACGCCGTTTGATAGCGTTACTCATATCGTTGATTTGACTGAAAGTACTATTAAGGCTAATAGTCGATATTTTGAAAACGAAGATGATGTTCCAAAGCAAGCCATTTCGATGGGACTAGCTAATATTCTTCAAGCTAAACGTATCATTTTACTCGCATTTGGTGAAAAGAAACGTGCTGCTATTACACATTTATTAAATCAGGAAATTTCTGTTGATGTTCCAGCCACATTACTTCACAAACACCCGAATGTTGAGATATATTTAGACGACGAAGCTTGCCCGAAAAATGTTGCGAAAATTCATGTCGATGAAATGGATTGATTGCAATGTTTAATTAAGAAATGCCTCGGGAAAGGTTCCAATAGAAAGATAAAAAGCATTGGAAGGATGATTTTTAGTGGAATTACAATTAGCAATTGATTTATTAAACAAAGAAGACGCGGCTGAGTTAGCAAATAAAGTAAAAGATTATGTAGATATCGTAGAAATCGGTACGCCAATCATATACAACGAAGGCTTACCAGCAGTTAAACATATGGCAGACAACATTAGTAATGTAAAAGTATTAGCAGACATGAAAATTATGGATGCAGCTGATTATGAAGTTAGCCAAGCAATTAAATTTGGCGCGGATGTAATTACAATACTAGGTGTTGCAGAAGATGCATCAATTAAAGCAGCTATTGAAGAAGCTCATAAAAATAATAAACAATTACTAGTTGATATGATTGCTGTTCAAGATTTAGAAAAACGTGCAAAAGAACTAGATGAAATGGGTGCTGATTATATTGCAGTACACACTGGTTATGATTTACAAGCAGAAGGGCAATCACCATTAGAAAGTTTAAGAACCGTTAAATCTGTTATTAAAAATTCTAAGGTTGCAGTAGCAGGTGGAATTAAACCAGATACAATTAAAGAAATTGTCGCTGAAAGTCCTGATCTTGTTATTGTTGGTGGCGGAATCGCAAATGCAGATGATCCAGTAGAAGCTGCAAAACAATGTCGCGCTGCAATCGAAGGTAAGTAATATGGCTAAATTTAGTGACTATCAATTAATTCTAGATGAATTAAAGATGACTTTGTCACATGTTGAAGCGGATGAGTTTTCAACGTTTGCGTCCAAAATACTACATGCTGAACATATATTTGTAGCTGGCAAAGGACGTTCAGGATTCGTGGCGAATAGTTTTGCAATGCGCTTAAATCAGCTCGGCAAACAGGCACATGTTGTTGGAGAATCAACGACACCTGCGATTAAGTCGAATGATGTATTTGTAATTATCTCTGGTTCAGGTTCCACGGAACATTTAAGATTATTAGCAGATAAAGCAAAATCAGTAGGTGCTGACATCGTATTAATTACTACAAATAAAGATTCTGCAATAGGCAATCTAGCTGGGACGAACATCGTTTTGCCTGCAGGTACAAAATATGATGAACATGGTTCTGCACAACCGTTAGGAAGTTTGTATGAACAAGCATCTCAATTATTTTTAGATAGCGTTGTAATGGGATTGATGACTGAAATGAATGTTTCAGAACAAACGATGCAACAAAATCATGCTAATTTAGAATAAAACAAAGATAGTCGATAATATGATGCCTAGGCAGAAATATTATCGATTATTTTTTTATTTAAATAATAAATTATAGTATAATATAAATAATAAACGAATAGGGGTGTTAATATTGAAGTTTGAAAATTATATTTTTGATTTTGATGGTACGTTGGCAGACACGAAAAAATGTGGTGAAGTAGCAACACAAAGTGCATTTAAAGCATGTGGTTTAACAGAACCATCAGCTCAAGACATATCGCATTATATGGGAATACCTATTGAAGAATCATTTTTAAAATTAGCAGACCGACCATTAGATGAAGCAACATTAGCTCAGTTAATCGATACATTTAGACATACTTATCAATCTATTGAAAAGGACTATATTTATGAGTTTGCTGGCATAACTGAAGCCATTACAAGTTTATATAACCAAGGGAAAAAGCTTTTCGTTGTGTCTAGTAAGAAGAGTGATGTATTAGAAAGAAATTTATCGGCTATAGGGTTAAATCATTTAATCATCGAAGCTGTTGGATCCGATCAAGTAAGTGCATATAAACCAAACCCTGAAGGTATACATACAATTGTGCAACGCTACAATTTAAATAGCAAACAAACGGTGTATATTGGGGATTCAACGTTTGATGTTGAGATGGCACAACGTGCTGGTGTGCAATCTGCAGCTGTCACTTGGGGTGCACATGATGCAAGATCATTACTTCACTCTAATCCGGATTTTATTATTAATGATCCATCAGAAATTAATACCGTATTATAAAACTTGTTAAAACAGAGAATTTCATGGTTAACATGCATATTCATAAATATTAGATTATACATAGAAATATTTCGCTTTAGATTAGGAATTTAAAATAAATATTTATTAAACATTATGAATTTTTAAAGAGTGATGTCTGATTCGTTGATCATTTATTTTGTAAAAATAAATTAAAGTAATGAGAAAGTTATTGAAGTAAATTGAATATTAGCATTTAAATACGATGTAGAAAATAGCGATAGCATATAACTTATATGAAGTTGTATGCTATCGCTATTTTTAGTTATAATTCCAAAAAGTTAATCGTTCGATGATTTAAGAATTATTATTGTTTAATTCAAATGTACGAGGGTATAAAATCATTGAATTTAATTCGATAAAGTGAAATTTTTGAACAAACATACTTTTGTATTTATATAAAAGTTTATATTCTTATAAATTTGACAAAACTAATTAACTCCGTATAATTATGAAACATACAAGAGGGAGTGTATGAATTCATGGATTTTAATAAAGAGAATATTAACATGGTGGATGCAAAGAAAGCTAAAAAGACTGTTGTTGCAACCGGTATCGGTAATGCAATGGAATGGTTCGATTTTGGTGTCTATGCATATACAACTGCGTACATTGGAGCGAACTTCTTCTCTCCAGTAGAGAGTGCAGACATTCGACAAATGTTGACTTTCGCAGCATTAGCCATTGCGTTTTTATTAAGACCAATTGGTGGTGTTGTATTTGGTATTATTGGTGACAAATATGGACGTAAAGTTGTATTAACATCAACAATTATTTTAATGGCATTTTCAACATTAACCATTGGATTATTGCCAAGCTATGATCAAATTGGACTTTGGGCACCAATACTATTATTGCTTGCAAGAGTACTACAAGGGTTTTCAACAGGTGGAGAGTATGCGGGTGCAATGACATATGTAGCCGAATCATCTCCAGATAAGCGTCGTAACTCATTAGGTAGCGGACTTGAAATTGGGACATTATCAGGTTACATAGCTGCTTCAATTATGATTGCCTTACTCACATTCTTCTTAACTGATGAACAAATGGCATCATTTGGTTGGAGAATCCCATTCTTACTTGGTTTATTCCTAGGATTATTTGGCTTATATTTACGTCGTAAGCTTGAAGAATCACCAGTTTTCGAAAATGATGTTGCAACACAGCCAGAAAGAGATAACATTAACTTTTTACAAATCATCAGATTTTATTACAAAGATATATTTGTGTGTTTTGTAGCTGTTGTATTCTTCAATGTTACGAACTATATGGTAACTGCATATTTACCAACCTATTTAGAACAAGTTATTAAATTAGATGCAACGACAACAAGTGTATTAATTACTTGTGTCATGGCAATAATGATTCCATTAGCATTAATGTTTGGTAAGTTAGCGGATAAAATAGGTGAAAAGAAAGTATTTCTAATTGGTACTGGTGGGCTAACATTATTTAGTATCATCGCATTTATGTTATTACATTCACAATCATTTGTTGTAATAGTAATCGGTATATTTTTATTAGGATTTTTCTTATCAACTTACGAAGCGACAATGCCAGGGTCGTTACCAACGATGTTTTACAGTCATATAAGATATCGAACTTTATCAGTAACATTTAATATCTCTGTTTCGATATTTGGTGGTACGACGCCATTAGTTGCAACATGGTTAGTTACGAAAACTGGAGATCCATTAGCACCTGCGTATTATTTAACAGCAATCAGTGTTATTGGCTTTTTAGTTATTACATTCTTACATTTAAGTACAGCAGGAAAATCTCTAAAAGGTTCGTATCCAAACGTAGATAACGAGCAAGATAGATCTTATTATGCAGAACATCCAAAAGAAGCATTATGGTGGGTTAAAGAACGTAAGAATTAGAGATTTTAATAAAAAGTATAAATCAATCGTATATAAGCACTTTAAAGCTAGTAGGTTCTGCTAACTTTAAAGTGCTTTTTAAATTGAGAACTGTAATTAGCCGTAATAAAGTTTTTGTATATACATAAACCCCCACTGCAATGATTATCGCAATGGGGGAAAGAGGGGACTTAAAGCATATGTTTAGCTTTGAATACTTAAAATTCTCTTGCTATTGAAATGTTAGGATGTAAATATGTCTTAGAGTATTTTGTCCAACGCAATTAATATTGAGACTCTAACCTTCAATATTATTATAGAGAACACAAACTTAAATAGATTGGGTGACTTATTTGTGTCAGTTATTGCGATTGCGATAACTTCTTTTCTCTATATACATATAGTAACGTCTTATCTAATAAAAAACATGGTACTACAGTATCAAATTTATCTAGGGCTTAAGTTTGATTTTTATAATAGGCAGGTTTACCTGATAAAAATTCTTATTCATTATATAATGTTAACAAGATGTATTTTAAAGTTTACATTGAGTGAGGGATATTGATGAACGTAATTTTAGAACAGTTGAAAACACATACTCAAAATAAACCTAATGACATAGCATTACATATCGATGATGAAACAATTACATATAGTCAACTAAATGCCCGCATCACTAGCGCAGTTGAATCTTTGCAGAAATATTCACTTAACCCTGTCGTTGCTATTAATATGAAATCACCGGTGCAAAGTATTATTTGTTATTTAGCTTTGCATCGTTTACATAAAGTGCCTATGATGATGGAAGGTAAATGGCAAAGTACTATACATCGTCAATTGATTGAAAAATATGGTATTAAAGATGTAATTGAAGATACAGGTCTCATGCAGAGTATAGACTCACCGATGTTTATTGATTCAACGCAATTACAGCACTACACCAATTTATTACATATTGGTTTTACTTCAGGGACAACTGGACTGCCAAAAGCATATTATCGTGATGAAGATTCATGGTTGGCTTCTTTTGAAGTTAATGAAATGTTGATGTTAAAAAATGAAAATGCAATAGCAGCCCCTGGACCACTATCGCACTCGTTAACATTATATGCGTTATTGTTTGCTTTAAGTTCCGGTCGTACTTTTATAGGACAGACCACTTTTCATCCTGAAAAGTTACTTAATCAATGTCGTAAAATATCATCATACAAAGTTGCTATGTTTCTTGTTCCAACGATGATTAAATCATTATTGTTAGTTTACAACAATGAACATACAATCCAATCATTTTTTAGCAGTGGGGATAAGCTGCATTCTTCTATTTTTAAAAAGATAAAAAATCAAGCAAATGACATAAATTTGATTGAATTTTTTGGTACATCGGAAACCAGTTTTATCAGCTATAACTTGAATCAGCAAGCACCAGTTGAATCTGTAGGTGTGCTATTTCCAAATGTGGAATTGAAAACAACGAATCACGATCACAATGGTATAGGAACTATTTGTATAAAAAGTAATATGATGTTTAGTGGCTATGTAAGCGAACAATGTATAAATAATGATGAATGGTTTGTTACTAATGATGATGGCTATGTAAAAGAGCAGTATTTATATTTAACGGGACGACAACATGATATGTTAATTATTGGTGGTCAAAATATATATCCAGCACATGTTGAACGCCTTTTAACGCAATCGTCGAGCATTGATGAAGCAATTATAATCGGTATTCCAAATGAGCGTTTTGGTCAAATAGGCGTATTGCTTTATTCTGGTGATGTGACACTTACACATAAAAATGTAAAACAATTTTTAAAAAAGAAAGTGAAACGCTATGAAATTCCATCGATGATTCATCATGTAGATAAGATGTATTACACTGCAAGTGGTAAAATTGTTAGAGAAAAAATGATGTCGATGTATTTGAGAGGTGAATTATAATATGAATCAAGCAGTCATAGTTGCAGCTAAACGAACTGCATTTGGGAAATATGGTGGCACTTTAAAACATTTAGAGCCAGAACAATTGCTCAAACCTTTATTCCAACATTTTAAAGAGAAGTATCCAGAGGTAATATCTAAAATAGATGATGTAGTTTTAGGTAATGTTGTTGGGAATGGTGGCAATATTGCAAGAAAAGCATTGCTTGAAGCGGGGCTTAAAGATTCAATACCTGGCGTCACAATCGATCGGCAATGTGGGTCTGGACTTGAAAGTGTTCAATATGCATGTCGCATGATTCAAGCCGGAGCTGGCAAGGTATATATTGCAGGCGGTGTTGAAAGTACAAGTCGAGCACCTTGGAAAATCAAACGACCGCATTCTGTGTACGAAACCGCATTACCTGAGTTTTATGAGCGTGCATCATTTGCACCTGAAATGAGCGACCCATCAATGATTCAAGGTGCTGAAAATGTGGCCAAGATGTATGATGTTTCAAGAGAATTACAAGATGAATTTGCTTATCGAAGTCATCAACTGACAGCGGAAAATGTAAAGAATGGAAATATTTCTCAGGAAATATTACCTATAACCGTTAAAGGAGAAATATTCAACACTGATGAAAGTCTAAAATCACATATTCCGAAAGATAACTTTGGTCGATTTAAGCCCGTGATCAAAGGTGGGACCGTTACCGCTGCGAATAGTTGTATGAAAAATGATGGTGCAGTTTTATTGCTTATTATGGAAAAAGATATGGCATACGAATTAGGTTTCGAGCATGGTTTATTATTTAAAGATGGTGTTACGGTAGGTGTTGATTCTAATTTTCCTGGCATTGGTCCAGTACCAGCCATTTCCAACTTACTAAAAAGAAATCAATTAACGATAGAAAATATTGAAGTCATTGAAATTAACGAAGCGTTCAGTGCACAGGTGGTTGCCTGCCAACAAGCTTTAAATATTTCAAATACGCAATTAAATATATGGGGTGGTGCATTAGCATCAGGTCATCCATACGGTGCAAGCGGTGCCCAATTAGTGACGCGATTATTTTATATGTTTGACAAAGAGTCTATGATTGCATCTATGGGGATTGGGGGAGGTCTAGGAAATGCAGCATTATTTACTCGATTCTAACCAGCGATTAAATGTGTCATTTTCTAAGGATAGTGTGGCTGCATATTATCAGTGTTTTAACCAACCTTATAGAAAAGAAGTACCACCATTAATGTGTGCGTCATTATGGTCAAAATTTGATTTATTTAAAAAATATGCAAATAGCGAACTGATTTTAACAAAATCAGCAATTAATCAAACTCAAAAGATAGAAGTAGACACAATATATGTAGGACGTTTAGAAGATATTGAATGCCGACAGATTCGCAATATCACACGTTATACAATGGCTTTAACATTAACTAAAAATGATCAACATGTCATAACGGTTACACAAACTTTTATTAAGGCGATGAAGTAGAGATGAAGTTTAATGAGATATGGATAAATGAATATTTGGCGCTCGTAAATGATGATAATCCAATACATAATGAGATTGTGCCAGGACAATTAGTGAGTCAAATGATGTTGATGGCTATGTCATTAGAGGCGAACCAGTGTCAAATTAATTACGTTAAACCTATTTTAATAAATGAAAATATCGAATTCATTGAAGAACATGAGCAAGAAATGATAGCAATTAATGACGATGGAGAGATTAAAATAAAGATTTCTTTGAGCACAAAAAAATAACCGATATTAGCTGCATGAACGCATATTAATTAGGAGATGAAAGGACAGCTAATATCAGTTATGTATTGTTATTATTATTGGGAACAGAGATAAATATAGGTTACGTTTCTTTCTTTGCACGGGGATGCATTAATCTAAAATAATAATAACAACTATATCAATGTTTAATAAATTCTGGATTATTGGAACGATTAGTCAATTTAACTAACTTTCATATGATCTATATCGTCTTGTAATAAAGAGAGCAATTTGAATATTTCAGTATCACTAAATGAATCGTCACATTTAATTGAAACATGCTGAAACGTTTTGGTTATAATTTCATAAACTGGTGCGCCTTCATGATGATACTGTCGATAAATAATCATAACCTATATTACCTCCTTTGCTACTCTATGGTTATATTATAAATAACATTTTTATGTGTGACATCAACCTTAAGTATCAACTTTTTATCAGACATAGAACGTATTTTTTACTAAGACTATTTATGTATAAAATTTCCAAAGAAATATATTTTTATAGAGTCGTTGAGAAGTTATTTTTAATTTCAAAAAATGTCGGAATTAGTAGAGTGGGATAAAACGTTATGTTTAAACAAGGGCATAATAAAGTTCCGAAAGGATTTGTTTTTTTAGGATAACTGATTCGTGACACTGTAACTGAATATTATATACATATGTTGAAATAAAACTACCTGTAACGATGACTTACAATACTTTTTTGTCCAATTTAACTGTGGAGATCAAACAAGTATTTAATAACTAAAATAACCACACCGAAAGTGACTTTATTGTGTACTGAGCTCCAAAGTTAGACTTTGAAAGCTAACTTTACTGGCGCACAGCAATGACACTCAAATTATAAGGTGTGGTTAATCTATTTTTTATGAAAGAAGCATTAAACCTCTGTTACTTCAACATCGATATGTTCAATACGGTTGTATGCACCGTGATCCACAGGACCAACAAAATCGTTCATTTTCCAACCGTTTTTAATAGCAGAAGCGACGAAAGCTTTCGCACTAATCACAGCTTCTTTCGGTGACTTACCGTTAGCTAAATATGCAGTTGTTGCCGCAGCAAATGTACAACCAGCACCATGGTTATAACTTTGTTGGAACATGTCTGTAGTTAGTTGATAAAATGTTTGACCATCATAGTATAAGTCATACGATTTATCTTGATCTAAAGCTTTGCCACCTTTAATGATGACATGCTGCGCGCCTTTATCAAAGATAATTGTTGCAGCCTTTTTCATATCTTCAATTGAATTTAATTTACCTAATCCTGATAATTGACCTGCTTCAAATAAGTTTGGTGTCACTACCGTTGCTTTAGGTAGTAAATATTTAATCATCGCCTCAGTATTTCCAGGGTTAAGCACTTCATCTTCGCCTTTACAAACCATGACAGGATCTACTACAAAGTATTGTGCATTAGATGCCTCATATACTTCTCCAGCACGTTTGATTATCTCCTCAGTACCTAACATACCTGTTTTAATAGCATCAGGTCCGATTGATAAAGCCGTTTCAAGTTGCTTTTCAAATACGTCCATAGGTAATGGTGTGACATCGTGTGACCATGTATCTTTATCCATAGTAACGATGGCAGTTAAAGCGACCATGCCATACGTATCTAATTCTTGGAACGTTTTCAAATCTGCTTGCATACCTGCGCCAGCACTTGTGTCAGAACCGGCAATTGTTAAAACTTTCTTTAAAGCCATTGAGCTTCACTCCTACATAATAATATTGTATTCATCATATCATTTTTAACCTAATTGAAAAATATTAAGCATTCAATATTTGATGATTGTTGAAATGAATCATTCATACTATTGTAACTTTTGAAAATGTCATTCACTTTAGATAAGTGTGATATGTTAAAATATGTCCTGAGGTGAGATTGAATGGAATGGTCGCAAATTTTTCATGACATAACAACGAAACATGACTTTAAAGCTATGCATGATTTTTTAGAAAAAGAATATTCGACTGCAATCGTATACCCTGATAGGGAAAATATATATCAAGCGTTTGATATAACACCGTTTGAAAATATCAAAGTTGTTATATTAGGACAAGACCCGTATCATGGTCCAAACCAAGCACATGGATTAGCATTTTCAGTGCAACCTAACGCAAAATTCCCTCCATCTTTACGTAATATGTATAAAGAATTAGCAGATGATATTGGATGTGTTAGACAAACACCACATTTACAAGATTGGGCAAGAGAAGGCGTCTTGTTATTGAATACAGTTTTAACCGTAAGACAGGGTGAAGCAAATTCTCATCGTGATATTGGTTGGGAAACATTTACTGATGAAATTATTAAAGCAGTGTCTGATTATAAAGAACATGTTGTCTTTATTTTGTGGGGGAAACCTGCACAGCAAAAAATCAAGCTTATCGATACATCTAAACATTGTATTATAAAATCAGTGCATCCTAGTCCACTGTCTGCATATAGAGGATTCTTTGGATCAAAACCGTATTCCAAAGCGAATACCTATTTAGAGTCAGTAGGAAAATCACCAATTAATTGGTGTGAAAGTGAGGCGTAGATGGTGAATAGAGAAACTTTAATAGCACGAATTGAGCAAGAATTAGTACAAGCAGAGCAGGCGCAGCATGACCATGACTTTGAAAAACATATGTATGCCATACATATATTAACATCTTTATATGCTTCAACATCAAATACACCACATATTGGTGAACAACAAATGAATCATCGTATTGCTAACCATAATCAAATGCCACATTCACAAATTACGCAGCCAACACATCAAGTGACAGCTGCTGAAATTGAAGCGATGGGTGGTAAAGTAAATACGCATTCAGCACATCATCATAATAAGTCATATTCACAACCTTCAAACCAACACCAAAGATTAGCAACAGATGATGACATTGGCAATGGTGAATCCATATTTGATTTTTAAAAAGCAACAATGAAACATAATGATTTAATAGCTTGTTAAGTATGTAGGTTAATAATCAAGACGCATATACTTTTATTCGAGTGTTCGGATTTAAACATTTATTAATACTGAATTATATAAGGAGAGGTAGCAATGAAATTATTTATTATTTTAGGTGCATTAAACGCGATGATGGCTGTCGGAACAGGTGCATTTGGTGCACATGGTTTACAAGGAAAAATAAGTGATCACTATTTATCAGTATGGGAAAAAGCAACGACGTATCAAATGTACCATGGCTTAGCATTATTAATTATAGGTGTAATTAGTGGTACAACTTCAATCAATGTTAACTGGGCTGGCTGGTTAATATTTGCTGGTATTATTTTCTTTAGTGGATCATTATATATTTTAGTATTAACTCAAATTAAAGTTTTAGGTGCGATTACGCCAATTGGTGGCGTATTGTTCATCATTGGATGGATAATGTTAATCATTGCGACATTCAAATTTGCTGGTTAAATTTTAAAACTTTAGATTACCTATGTAACTAAACATTAAATTTTTAATAAAAATAATCAAGAAAAAGAGTTACAAACTCATCTTTTGGGTATAGAATACCTTCGAGGTGAGTTTTTATTTATGGAAAAAAAGAATAAGCAAATAGATAGAGGCGATTTAAAACAAAACCTATCTGAAAAGTTTGTATGGGCGATTGCATATGGTTCATGTATCGGATGGGGCGCATTCATCTTACCAGGAGACTGGATTAAGCAGTCAGGTCCGATTGCAGCATCAATTGGTATTGTTATTGGTGCATTATTAATGATATTAATTGCGGTTAGTTATGGCGCATTAGTAGAGAGATTTCCAGTATCAGGGGGCGCGTTTGCCTTTAGTTTCTTAAGTTTCGGCAGATATGTGAGTTTCTTCTCATCATGGTTTTTAACTTTTGGCTATGTCTGTGTTGTTGCTTTAAATGCGACCGCATTCAGTTTACTAGTTAAATTCTTATTGCCAGATGTCTTAAATAATGGGAAACTATACACCATTGCGGGCTGGGACGTTTATATTACGGAAATCATTATTGCGACCGTATTACTACTTGTATTCATGCTAGTAACGATTCGTGGCGCAAGTGTATCTGGATCATTACAATATTATTTCTGTGTGGCGATGGTAATCGTCGTATTATTGATGTTCTTTGGTTCATTCTTTGGTAATAATTTTGCACTTGAAAATTTACAACCGTTAGCTGAACCTAGCAAAGGATGGTTAGTGTCTATTGTGGTTATTGTATCCGTGGCACCATGGGCATATGTTGGATTTGATAATATTCCACAAACAGCAGAAGAGTTTAACTTTGCACCAAACAAGACATTTAAGCTTATCGTGTATAGTTTATTAGCAGCATCATTAACTTATGTTGTCATGATTTTATACACTGGTTGGTTATCAACAAGTCATCAAAGTTTAAATGGACAGTTGTGGTTAACAGGTGCTGTTACACAAACAGCATTTGGTTATATTGGATTAGGTGTATTAGCAATTGCAATTATGATGGGTATATTTACTGGTTTAAATGGATTCTTGATGAGTTCAAGTCGCTTGTTATTTTCTATGGGACGTTCAGGTATTATGCCAACAATGTTTAGTAAATTACATAGTAAATACAAAACACCATATGTCGCAATCATATTCTTAGTAAGTGTGTCTTTAATTGCACCTTGGCTAGGAAGAACGGCATTGACTTGGATTGTAGATATGTCATCTACAGGTGTATCCATTGCCTACTTTATTACATGTTTGTCTGCTGCGAAATTATTCAGTTATAACAAACAAAGTAATACGTATGCACCGGTTTACAAAACGTTTGCTATTATCGGCTCATTTGTATCATTCATTTTCTTAGCGTTGTTATTAGTGCCAGGTTCTCCTGCAGCACTGACTGCACCATCTTATATTGCATTACTTGGATGGTTAATCATCGGTTTAATATTCTTTGTGATTCGATATCCTAAATTGAAAAATATGGATAATGATGAATTAAGTCGCTTGATTTTAAATAGAAGTGAAAATGAAGTTGATGATATGATTGAAGAACCTGAAAAAGAAAAAACTAAATAATAAAAGAATCGCACAATATACCTTCTTCATTCGGAGGCGTATCGTGCGATTTTTTGTATTATAAATTGACATTTAAGACGAGGCAGCTGAACCTTATATATAATTGCTAAGAGTTTGGGCTGAGCCATTTCTAACAATATTTATAATCGTTTAAAAGATTTCACGAACCCAGAAACAATTAATTTGGAAATTTGGTCGGCGAATAATAAACCTAATGCGATGGCTCCTGCAATAAGTGTTACTTCTAACATTGTATTTATTGCTGTGCTGAAATTTAATAAGACTAAATTTTTCGTTGCATCGTAAGCTAATCCACCTGGCACTAACGGGATGATACCTGTCACCATAAAAATGATTGCAGGTTCTTTTTGTTTACGTGCCATATAGTGACTTAATAAACCTAGGGCAAGACTGCCGAAGAAACTAGAGTATATAGTGTGCACACTAAAGCCGTTGAAGAATAAGGTATAAACCATCCATCCACACGTACCAACGAAACCACATGATAGATATAATTTTCTAGGTGCATCAAAAATGACGCAGAAGAACATTGAAGCTAAAAAGCTAAAGATAAAGTTTAAGATCCAAAACATAGTCTGATACTCCTATACTAAAATTAATACGCTACCAACGCCAGCACCGATGCCAAACGCAGTAACCAATGCTTCTAATGATTTCGTTGTGAACATCAACATGTGTCCACCAAATAAATCTTGTATTGCGTTTGTTATTAATACACCAGGAACAATAGGCATGACTGCCGCAATGATAATAGTTGCCAAGTCACCTGTTGGAATAAGTGTATGTCCAATAACGGCGATAATCCCAATAACTAATGAACCAATGAATTCTGGGATAAACTGTGCGTGTAATTTACGATCTAAAATCTCAGTGACTAGGTATCCTAGACTACCTGCTAATATCGCAGTTAAAACATCAATCAATCTACCACCTTGTAAATATAAGAAACTCATTGCAATCATTGCTGCAGCAAAACCTTTAAAGGGAAGACTGCTGTCACGCTTAGCAACATATATTTTTTCAAGTTGCGTTTTTGCCTCGGCTAAAGAAATTTCATTATTTGTAATTTGACGCGAAATTTTATTAGCTTGAGAAATTTTTATTAAGTTTGTATCTCGAGAGGTAATTCTAAATATTCTAGGAAACGATTCCGAATGTAATGTAAACTGGATGACAGTGTTTGTAACAAAGCTGTTACTTTCACTGTAACCAAGTTTTTTTGCAATACGTGTCATGGTATCTTCTACACGCGTACCTTCTGCACCAGATTCTAATAGTATGCGAGCAGCAAGCATGACAACATCTTTGATAAGTACCTCTTGTTTGTATTCTTCTGAATTTATGTCCATTTCATCACCATTGTTTATAAGAATTTAATACTTATTATAGTTTATACACTATAAAATAACCACATGAGCTTTTTGATAAGTTGTTATTGATTTTAAAAAACTAATATTTGATACTATTGTAATAATAATCATCGGAATTTTTAGTGGTTAAAATTCTCTTGAAGTATAAAAAGGAAAAAATATTGAAAAAAATTCGACAAAAATATGTTTCAAATATTTCAAATAGGTTAAAATAATATTAGTTAACCATTACAAAAATTGTATAGAGTAGCGACTGTATAATTTCTATTGAGGTTAACGTTTATATGTAGTGATAGTAGTTAAAGTTCTCCCAAGGAAGACTACTCGGGTACACTTTGCTATGAGCAAAGTGTACTTTGTTATTGATATTACATTAGCACATATATATATAAGTTTAAACATACAGATTTCAACTATTTACCAAATCACGTCTTATGTATACGGGAATATACTGAAGATAAACGAAAAATTCCAAGCTTAAACCGATAAGCTTGGAATTTTTTATTAATTTATAAACGTACCAATGTATTAAGAAATCGCAAAGAATTGATCGAATTCGTTTGTGTTAATAATATGTCCTACAAAGAAACTACCGAATTCACCGTATCGTGCTGTTGTTTCATCAAAGCGCATTTCGTATACAATTTTTTTGAATTGTAATACGTCATCTGAGAACAATGTTACGCCCCATTCGAAATCATCAAACCCTACAGAACCAGTAATAAATTGTTTGATTTTGCCTGCATATTTTCTACCAATCATACCATGGTCATACATTAATTTTTGGCGTTCTTCCATAGTTAACATGTACCAGTTATAAGTTTCATTACGACGTTTGTTCATTGGATAGAAACAAATATAATCAGAATGTGGTAATTCTGGGTATAATCTTGCTTTGATATGAGGGTTCTCATAAGGATCTTCATCAGATTTACCAGCTAAATAATTGCTCAATTCAATGACTGATACATATGAATATGTAGGGATTAAGAAGTCAGCAATGCGTAATTTGTTAAATTCATTTTCAATATGATTTAAAGACTTCATTTCAGGACGTAAGAACCATAATAACAAATCTGCTTTTTGACCAGTTATATTATAAATAGCTTGATCACCAGATTTTGATGATCTTACAGTTGCTGTATTTTCTAAAAATGATTGAAATTCAGTGACAAGTGCATCGCGTTCGTCCTTTGGAACTAGACGTAATGATGCCCAATCAACTGCATAAAATAAATGTAGACTATACCAACCATCTAATGTTTCGGCTGCTTGACTCATGTTTATCGCTCCTTTTCAAAAATCATCAGTTCTTTATAAATTTTATCATAAAGCAAAGGGGTAACGATAAAATTATGATTACAAATTGGTGACGTGGCATTATGAAATAAAATGGCGTATAATTATACCGTGAATGATTAATAAGATTTATATTACAGGAGGACATTATGGCTGATTTATTAAATGTATTAAAAGACAAACTTTCTGGTAAAAACGTTAAAATCGTATTACCTGAAGGAGAGGACGAACGTGTTCTAACAGCTGCAACACAATTACAAGCAACAGATTATGTTACACCAATCGTGTTAGGTGATGAGACTAAGGTTCAATCTTTAGCGCAAAAACTTAATCTTGATATTTCTAATATTGAATTAATTAATCCTGCGACAAGTGAATTGAAAGCTGAATTAGTTCAATCATTTGTTGAACGACGTAAAGGTAAAGCGACTGAAGAACAAGCACAAGAATTATTAAACAATGTGAACTACTTCGGTACAATGCTTGTTTATGCTGGTAAAGCAGATGGTTTAGTTAGTGGTGCAGCACATTCAACAGGCGACACTGTGCGTCCAGCATTACAAATCATCAAAACGAAACCAGGTGTATCAAGAACATCAGGTATCTTCTTTATGATTAAAGGTGATGAACAATACATCTTTGGTGATTGTGCAATCAATCCAGAACTTGATTCACAAGGACTTGCAGAAATTGCAGTAGAAAGTGCAAAATCAGCATTAAGCTTTGGCATGGATCCAAAAGTTGCAATGTTAAGCTTTTCAACAAAAGGGTCTGCTAAATCAGACGACGTGACAAAAGTTCAAGAAGCTGTCAAATTAGCACAACAAAAAGCTGAAGAAGAAAAATTAGAAGCAATCATTGATGGCGAATTCCAATTTGATGCTGCGATTGTACCAGGTGTTGCTGAGAAAAAAGCGCCAGGTGCTAAATTACAAGGTGATGCAAATGTCTTTGTATTCCCAAGTTTAGAAGCTGGTAATATTGGTTACAAAATTGCACAACGTTTAGGTGGATATGATGCAGTTGGTCCAGTATTACAAGGTTTAAATTCTCCAGTAAATGACTTATCACGTGGCTGCTCAATTGAAGATGTATACAATCTTTCAATTATTACAGCAGCGCAAGCCTTACAATAACGATGGATTTAGCGAGTAAATATTTTAATGGTGTCAACTGGCGATATATCGACCATTCTTCTGGATTAGAGCCTATGCAATCTTTCGCATTCGATGATACATTTTGCGAAAGTGTGGGCAAAGATATATCAGATAATGTTGTGCGTACTTGGATTCATCAACATACTGTTATTCTTGGTATTCATGATTCAAGATTGCCGTTTTTAAAAGATGGCATTGATTATTTAACGAATGAGATTGGTTATAATGCCATTGTTAGAAATTCTGGAGGCCTAGGTGTCGTTCTAGATCAAGGTGTATTAAATATATCGCTGATGTTCAAAGGACAAACAGAAACAACGATTGATGAAGCGTTTACTGTGATGTATCTCTTAATTAGCAAAATGTTCGAAGATGAGAATGTTGATATTGATACGATGGAAATTGAACATTCTTATTGCCCAGGAAAATTTGACTTAAGTATCGATGGTAAGAAATTTGCAGGCATATCGCAACGAAGAGTTAGAGGCGGTATTGCTGTACAAATTTATCTTTGTGTTGAAGGCTCTGGTTCAGAACGTGCATTGATGATGCAAACATTTTATGAACATGCTTTAAAAGGTGAAGTGACTAAATTTAAATATCCTGAAATTGAACCATCTTGTATGGCCTCATTAGAGACATTGCTTAACAAAACGATTACTGTTCAAGATGTAATGTTTTTACTATTATATGCAATCAAAGATCTTGGCGGTGTATTAAATATGACACCCATTACTCAAGAAGAATGGCAAAGATACGATACGTATTTTGATAAAATGATTGAAAGAAACAAGAAAATGATAGACCAAATGCAATAGTTAAATATTTAACAGCCCCTTTCAAGTTATCGTTTGGGGCTGTTATTTTTGAAAGTATCCATAAATAGCATAAATATGTTATTGACCTAATATTTAAATTGAACATCATTAAATTAAAAGTAATGATATGATTGAAATAATAAATTTAATAAGAAAATTTCATGTTTTACGTATTAAATAGATTGAGAATAGGGTATATATAATGCGTATGACTATGAAAGAACGAACCTTCTATTGAAATGTTCTAATACTTTAGTAGTAAATCTATATATTCCAATTATTATTTGTAGTATTATAGTTAGGGTGGAAAATTATAAATTGTAGGGCTATTTTATAAAAAGATAAAGAATCTGAAATATCACTCGATAAGATTTAAACTTTGAAGTAAACGAAAGTTAGTTTTATACTAATCAAGTTAAGTCAAATATAAATTCAAATTAAAGATTATACATAATATGAATAATGTGAGATAAAGACTGCAATGAAATTTAACGCGAATGCGTATGCAACTTAGAATATGATGTCTTTTACTAATAAATAAAAATAATGAATCAAGTATAGGATAAATATAAAAGGTGATATTGACATGACAAGAAAAGGATATGGGGAATCGACAGGTAAGATTATTTTAATAGGAGAACATGCTGTTACATTTGGAGAGCCTGCTATTGCAGTACCGTTTAACGCAGGTAAAATCAAAGTTTTAATAGAAGCCTTAGAGAGCGGGAACTATTCGTCTATTAAAAGCGATGTTTACGATGGTATGTTATATGATGCGCCTGACCATCTTAAGTCTTTGGTGAACCGTTTTGTAGAATTGAATAATATTACAGAGCCGCTAGCAGTAACGATCCAAACGAATTTACCACCATCACGTGGATTAGGATCGAGTGCAGCTGTCGCGGTTGCTTTTGTTCGTGCGAGTTATGATTTTTTAGGGAAATCATTAACGAAAGAAGAACTCATTGAAAAGGCTAATTGGGCAGAGCAAATTGCACATGGTAAACCAAGTGGTATTGATACGCAAACGATTGTATCAGGCAAACCAGTTTGGTTCCAAAAAGGTCATGCTGAAACGTTGAAAACGTTAAGTTTAGACGGCTATATGGTTGTTATAGATACTGGTGTGAAAGGTTCAACAAGACAAGCAGTAGAAGATGTTCATAAACTTTGTGAGGACCCTCAGTACATGTCACATGTAAAACATATCGGTAAGTTAGTTTTACGTGCGAGTGATGTGATTGAACATCATAACTTTGAAGCCTTAGCGGATATTTTTAATGAATGTCATGCGGATTTAAAGGCGTTGACAGTTAGTCATGATAAAATAGAACAATTAATGAAAATTGGTAAAGAAAATGGTGCGATTGCTGGAAAACTTACTGGTGCTGGTCGTGGTGGAAGTATGTTATTGCTTGCCAAAGATTTACCAACAGCGAAAAATATTGTAAAAGCTGTAGAAAAAGCTGGTGCAGCACATACATGGATTGAGAATTTAGGAGGTTAATGCGTTGATTAAAAGTGGCAAAGCACGTGCACATACGAATATTGCACTTATAAAATATTGGGGTAAAAAAGATGAAGCACTAATCATTCCAATGAATAATAGCATATCTGTTACATTAGAGGAATTTTACACTGAAACAAAAGTCACTTTTAACGACCAGTTAACACAGGATCAATTTTGGTTGAATGGTGAAAAGGTTAGTGGCAAAGAATTAGAGAAAATTTCAAAATATATGGATATTGTCAGAAATAGAGCTGGCATCGATTGGTATGTAGAAATTGAAAGCGACAATTTTGTACCAACAGCAGCAGGATTGGCTTCATCAGCAAGCGCATATGCAGCTTTAGCAGCAGCTTGTAATCAAGCGCTAGACTTGCAGCTGTCAGATAAGGATTTATCGAGATTGGCGCGAATCGGTTCGGGTTCTGCGTCGCGTAGTATTTATGGTGGATTTGCAGAATGGGAAAAAGGGTATAGTGATGAGACGTCATATGCCGTTCCACTTGAATCGAATCATTTTGAAGATGACCTTGCCATGATATTTGTTGTGATTAATCAACATTCTAAAAAGGTACCTAGTCGATATGGTATGTCATTGACACGAAACACATCAAGGTTTTATCAATATTGGTTAGATCATATTGATGAAGATTTAGCTGAAGCAAAAGCAGCGATTCAAGACAAAGATTTTAAACGCCTTGGTGAAGTAATTGAAGAAAATGGTTTGCGTATGCATGCCACGAATCTAGGATCAACACCGCCGTTCACATATCTTGTGCAAGAAAGTTATGATGTAATGGCGCTCGTTCACGAATGCCGAGAAGCGGGGTATCCGTGTTATTTTACGATGGATGCGGGTCCTAATGTGAAAATACTTGTAGAAAAGAAAAACAAGCAACAGATTATAGATAAATTATTAACACAGTTTGATAATAACCAAATTATTGATAGTGACATTATTGCCACAGGAATTGAAATAATTGAGTAAGGAAGAGATAAAATGATTCAGGTCAAAGCACCCGGAAAACTTTATATTGCTGGAGAATATGCTGTAACAGAACCAGGATATAAATCTGTACTTATTGCGTTAGATCGTTTTGTAACTGCTACTATTGAAGAAGCAGACCAATATAAAGGTACCATTCATTCAAAAGCATTACATCATAACCCAGTTACATTTAGTAGAGATGAAGATAGTATTGTCATTTCAGATCCACATGCAGCAAAGCAATTAAATTATGTGGTCACAGCTATTGAAATATTTGAACAATACGCGAAAAGTTGCGATATAGCGATGAAGCATTTTCATCTGACTATTGATAGTAATTTAGATGATTCAAATGGTCATAAATATGGATTAGGTTCAAGTGCAGCAGTACTTGTATCAGTTATAAAAGTATTAAATGAATTTTATGATATGAAGTTATCTAATTTATACATTTATAAACTAGCAGTGATTGCAAATATGAAGTTACAAAGTTTAAGTTCATGCGGAGATATTGCTGTGAGTGTATATAGTGGATGGTTAGCGTATAGTACTTTTGATCATGAATGGGTCAAGCATCAAATTGAAGATACTACGGTTGAAGAAGTTTTAATCAAAAACTGGCCTGGATTGCACATCGAACCATTACAAGCACCTGAAAATATGGAAGTACTTATCGGTTGGACTGGCTCACCGGCGTCATCACCACACTTTGTTAGCGAAGTGAAACGTTTGAAATCAGATCCTTCATTTTACGGTGACTTCTTAGAAGATTCACATCGTTGTGTTGAAAAACTTATTCATGCTTTTAAAACAAATAACATTAAAGGTGTGCAAAAGATGGTGCGTCAGAATCGTACAATTATTCAACGTATGGATAAAGAAGCTACAGTTGATATAGAAACTGAAAAGCTAAAATATTTGTGTGATATTGCTGAAAAGTATCACGGCGCATCTAAAACATCAGGCGCTGGTGGTGGAGACTGTGGTATTACAATTATCAATAAAGATGTAGATAAAGAAAAAATTTATGATGAATGGACAAAACATGGTATTAAACCATTAAAATTTAATATTTATCATGGGCAATAAATGATTTGATAGGGGAGCAATCATCTAATTTAATTAGAAGATAAATGCTCCATTTTTTATTGTCAGCCGTGTTACGTATCTTGAAAAAAATATTAAAAAGAGTAAAATAGATAGAGTTAACGAAAAAATTAATGAAATCAACGATATAGATATGATAAAGAAAGGTGGGTAGCAATATGAAAAATACATTCCTTATTTGTGATGAATGTCAGGCAGTCAATATAAGAACGTTACAAAAGAAGTTGGAAAAATTAGATCCCGATGCTGAAATCGTGATAGGTTGTCAATCTTATTGTGGACCTGGACGCCGAAAAACATTCACTTTTGTTAATAACCGCCCACTGGCTGCGCTTACTGAAGAAGAATTAATCGAAAAAGTTTCTCAACAATTAAAGAAACCACGTGATCCTGAAGAAGAAGAGCGTTTAAGAAAACGACATGAAGAACGTAAACGTCGTAAAGAAGAACAAGATAGAAAGCTTAAAGAAAAATTAGAAAAGCGAAAAGCACAACAATAAAACCTGATGGCAGCATCATTCAATGCGTGCCACTAGGTTTTTATGTTTTGTCTAGAAATTAAATAAATCATTAAATGATTCGGCCATCGTAGGATGCGTATAAATATTATCTCGTAATACGGTATATGGAATGTTTTGATCAATCGCAAGTTTAATTATATTAATTAATTCTTCAGATTGCTTACCATATAATGTAGCACCTAAAATCATATTATTTTCATTATTAATGACTACTTTAAATAAACCTCTTGGATCATTGTTAATTTTATGACGAGGTATAGCACTTACTAAAAGTTGATGTTCAGTGTAATCATAATGTTGAGCGGCAGCTTCTTTACTAGTTAATCCAACACGTGATAATGGTGGATCTATAAATACTGTATAAGGTACGCTGCCTCTATTGTTAGTCGTACGTGACTGATTACCATATAAAGCTGATTTGATAATTCGATAATCATCTAAAGATATATACGTAAATTGAAGTCCGCCTTTAACATCACCTGCAGCATAAATATGCGGCACAGTTGTTTGAAGATGAGCATTGACTTTAATTTCGCCTCTGTCGCCTAATTCGATATCAGTATTTTCTAATGCTAAATCCGTATTCGGTTTGCGTCCGATAGCCAAAAGTACTGCATCAGCCTCAAAGTTACCAACGTTAGTATGGACAGTTGTATGATAATTGTCAGATGACAATTCAGTCGTTTCAACATTTGTATGCAATGCAATGCCTTTATTTTCTAAGTCAGTAATAGCATGTGCAACGACATCTTGATCTTCGCGTGGCATAAATGATTCACCACGTTCTAATACTGTAACCTTACTACCTAGGTTCGCAAACATTGAAGCAAATTCTAAGGCGATATAACCGCCACCTACAATAACGAGGTGCTTAGGTTGATAGTTAATGTTTAATAAACCTGTTGAATCGAAGACGTGTTTAGCTTGATCAAGACCTTTAATGTTAGGTTTTACAGAGGTAGCACCAGTATTAATAATGATATGAGGTGCAGTAATACTATCGGCGATATCGCCATGCTGATCTAATAAATTCACTTCAGTATTAGATTTAAACTGCGCTTTAAAATCCAGTACATCAATGTTGCTATCGTCTGCTAATAAGTGGTAATTTTTATTGTTTAGCGCATTGACAACATCGTTTTTACGGTTATAACTTGCTTCAAAAGATTTGCCTTCTAATCCATCATGTACAAGTGTCTTCGAAGGTATACATCCTATATTGATACAAGTGCCGCCATACATTTTCGGAGATTGTTCGATAACTGCGACGTGTTGACCTGTTGATGCAGCATATTTGGCTAAAGTTTTACCAGCTTTCCCAAATCCTATTACAATTAAATCATATGTTTTCATGACATAAATCCTCCTTTTGAATGTCTTCAATGACATCTTTGATTGTTTTTTCTTTATAAAAATTAATAATGATATTCTGTTCGTCTTGTTGATAATGTGACATGGTAGTTGCAATATTACGAGCAATTTGACAGTGACTGCCTTCGTCGCCAGTAAATAGTCGTGTGTGATGTTCTTTCTCTAAGACAAAATGTTTATATAATGTTGCTAAAGAGACATCAGCGCTACGATCATTTGCTAAATATCCACCATCTTTACCTCGTATTGTGTCAATCATTTTTAAATCGACAAGTTGAGTCGTCACGCGTCGTAATTGAACAGGATTTAAACAAGTTAATTCAGCTAATGAACTACTATTGAATTTTTCTGAATGATGCTTAGTTAAAAAAGCTAATACATGCACGGCAATGTTAAATTCTAAATTCAATGTTTCTCACCTCATAATTGTAACTGTATTAGTTACAATTAAAAATCATTTTGCTCAATGTGTCAATACTTATGTTTGAAAAGTGTTGAATTAGGTGTGATTATTTTGATGATTTATTGTTTGAAAGTTGTTGCATTAACGGTGAGATTGCACAATTGAAATTTTAGTTATGTATAAACTGATAGATATGAAATGAATATTGAAAATGAGGGCAATAAAATATTGAATGATGATGTTGTGTGATTTTGTAAACTTATTCGTATTTTAGAGACGTTTTGATATTTCGCATGATGAGGAAACACTTTTAACAACTGGTGACATATTTTAATAGTAAATATATTTTGAGATATTAATATATTTAATGTTAAGGATGTTGTCGCAATAAAATTAAAATATTGAAAGATAATTTTTATTGATTAATTGCGAATATACAAAGACACCATTATATCCATATGCTAAAATAAGAAAAAGGCGACATGTTATCTCAATTTACTTGCATCGAGACTCCCTTTACATAAGAAATAATCATCGCCGAGTTTTAAAATTTTACAATTTTGTAGATGTAAAAAGCATTTGATTTTAAATAGTTTGAAAATTACATATTTTTGGAAAACGAGCATGCCGATGAGTATTGACATGTATTTAGACAGATCTCGAAACCAAGCTTCAAGTGTGGGTAATTTGAGTCAATCAATGAATTCAAATTATGATGCGTTGGAAAAAGCAATTACTCAATTTATCAATGATGATGCACTTAAAGGTAAAGCATATACGTCAGCTAAGCAATTTTTCAGTACGGTGCTAATTCCATTATCAACAAGTATGAAAACATTGAGTGATTTAACGAATCAAGCTTGCGATAATTTTGTGTCACGTTATACGAGTGAGGTTGATAGCATATCTTTAAAAGAATCAGAGCTTGAAGAAGATATCAGATCATTAAGTCAACAAATTACGCGATATGAAAATTTGAATAACAATTTGAAAAAGCATGCTTCGGATAATCAGCAAGCCATTTCATCGAACCAACAAATAATACAAACATTAGGTCAACAAAAACATGAATTAGAAGAGAAGCTACGCAAATTGCGTGAGTTTAATCAAAAATCACCAGAAATATTTAAAGAAGTTGAAGAATTTCAAAAAATTGTCCAACAAGGACTTACACAAGCACAAAATTTTTGGAACTTTTCAACAAATCAATTTAATATTCCTTCAGGTAAAGAACTTGATTGGGCCAAAGTAAGTCATGAGAAATATTTGAAAGTTGCTATGGGGAAAATTGAACAAAAAGCAGAGAAAGAAACTTTAAATAAAGCAGACTTTGCTGTTATAAAGGCATATGCCAAAGAACATCCAGAAGACGATATCCCGAAAAGTATAATGAAATATATAAATGACAATAAAGATAGTATTAAACGAGATATAGGATTAGATATCACGTCAACACTTTTAGAGCAAGGCGGTATAAATGCAAGTAAATTCGGTGTATTTATCAATACAGCAGGTGGAGTGAAAGGCCCAGCCGGTCCAAATTCATTTGTGGAAGTCAAACGTACATCAGGTAATGTGTTTATAGAAAATGGTAGTAAATTTGCAAAAGGTGGAAAATACCTAGGTAAAGGTGTTGCAGGTGTAGGATTTGGTATAGGTATGTATGATGACCTTGCAAATGATGATAAAACATTTGGTGAGGCGTTGTCGCATAATGCTTTAACTACAGGAATAGGTACTGGTGCTGGAATTGCTACTTCAGCAACAATAGTCGCACTTGCAAGTAACCCAGTTGGTTGGGCTGCTTTAGGAGGTTTGGCAGTAGGTATTGGAGCTACCCACCTTGCTGATTGGGCTTACCAAGCAAATATTTTGGGGTTAAAAGATAAAACTGATTGGGTTGGACATAAGATAGATGAAGGTATTGATAATTTCAAAAAGTCAACGGTAAGTACAGTAGATAGCATTGGAAATGTCGTTGGTGAAGCTACAAAAAGTATTAGCAATCATATAAACCCTATGAAATGGGAGTGGTAAGTGTTGATTTGTGAATCAAAAAATATAAATAAGAACCCGAGATATAAAATTATAAAATATAAGAACGAGTTTTTAATGGTTGATGTAACTAGTTCTTGGATTTTCTTCTTCATTCCAATGCTTAATTGGGGTGTACCTAAGAAATATGCGAAGATTAGTCAAAGTGAGTTTGAAGAATTAAATACATTTACACCGAAAAATAGTAGCTCAGCTGGATGGATAGCAGGTGGGGGATCAGTTTTATTGGCAGTATTGACGAGAAAATATATACAGTTGTTAAATATACAAGTTAATCAAATTGCTGTGAATATTTTATGCTGTCTCGTACTTTTGGGGGTTTTCCTTTCAGCTTTATATATTAATTCGAAATCTAAATTAAATGTTTATGATAGAAATAACTGTGATGAAAAGATAATTTTAATACCAACTTTTAAAAATTTATACTTAATGCTCCTTTCGTATATTATTTTTGGTGGTTTAAGCATACTTGCTTTTTATATGTTTATCACAGAAGGTATTCAAAACATCATTTTATTTATTACTTGGATTATGCTTGTAATAATGTTCTTACTTAGTAATGTAGCTTTGGTAGTCAATAAAAAAGTATATGTTATAAAAAGGTAGAAAAATGACTAACAATATTATGTTAACCGTTCTTCAAATAAAGATTACTAAGTAAAAGTAGGAAGTGATAAACAGTGCTTTGTGAATCTCGAGTCATTAATAAAAACCCAAAATACAGGATCATTAAATATAATGAGGAGTATTTCATGGTTGATTTAGTAAGTACTTGGATTGCTTATTTTTTGCCCATGATTAATTGGTTTATTCCCAAAAAGTACGCGAAAATTAGTAGAGAAGAATTTGAAAGTTTAAATATTGTCAAACCCGCTAAAAATAATACTTTCTGGCCTGTTGCAGGATTTGCAGTGTTATTAACAACCTTAACAAGAAAATATATTTATTTGCTTAATATCCATTTAGAAAAAGAATTAGTTATATTAACATGCTGTATGATACTTCTAGGTGTTTTCGCATTGTTTATATATATAAATACAAAATTGAAGTTACATATTTTTGATAAAAATAAAAGTAATAACGAAAAGATCATATTAATACCTACATTTAAAAATATTTGTTTATCCTTATTTGCTTATATATTATTTGGTGGATTGTCAACAATGGCTCTGAGTATGTTAGTAACTTTATCCCCTCAAAATATAATAGAATTTCTTGCTTTAATTGGCATGACTGCATGCTTCTTTCTACTGAATATGTCATCGGTTTTAGATAAAAATATTCATGTTATTTTAAAAACAAATAAGTAGCAAAATTGATTAACTTAGGTAGTATCGGATACTTAAATGTTGGTTCATAAAAAGCAATGATTTTAAATCGAGGAGCTATCTTAGAACAGGGAAATAAAACAGCTAAAGTTATAAAAAGCGAATTAATAACTAATTATATTATGTTAGCCACTCTTCAAATAAAAAATAATTAGAATAAGGTGGAATTGATAATCAATGCTATGCGAATCTAAAATCATCAATAAAAACCCAAAATATAGAATTATTAAATATAATGATGAGTACTTAATGATCGATATAATAAGCACTTGGATTAGTTTGTTTTTTTCCTTTTATTAATTGGTTCATCACCAAAAGATACGTCAAAATTAGTAGAGAAGAGTTTGAAAATTTAAATATTGTTAAACCTGCTAAAAAGAATGTTTTTTGGCCAGTTGCAGGTATCTCTACTTTATTCGCAGTTACATTAAGAAAGTATACGCATTTACTTGACACTCAACTTGATAAAAAATTAGTTATTGCCATATGTTGTATCACATTTATAGGTATTTTAATATTTTATGTACGCCTAATTAAAAAATCATCTTTAAATATTTATAATACTAAAAATAAAAGGTCGAAAATCATCTTAATACCAACACTAAAAAATTTTTGTTTCACATTGTTCGGATATGTTTTTTTAATTTTTTGGACAGTGATTTTCTCATATGCTCTATTATCAATGAGTTATCAAAACATAATAGTATATTTTGCTTGGATTACAGCAATAATGGGTTTTTTTCTAGTGAATATAGCTTTAATTATAGATAAAAACATTCATGTCATACTTAAAAATTAAATGGTGGTAATAAATTCAGATTAAAGATATGCAAATAACAATGAATAAAATTTTTAATGATAGTAAGTTGATAATATTTTAATGTCTTTTGAAGTATCGAAAAATGTATTACACATAAAATTAAAGGGATGTGGAGACATTGCTTTGCGAGGTAATAGCTATATACAAAAATCCCAAATATAGAATTATTAAATATAATGATGAATATTTGATGGTGAATATAATAAATAATTGGTTAGTTTTATTTATTCCATTGCTTAATTGGTTGACACCAAAAAGATACATCAAGATCAGTCAAGAAGAATTAGAAAATTTAAACACTTTCAAACCTGCTAAAAACAATGCATTTTGGCCAGCATTAGGCAGTTCAGTTTTATTTAGTGTGACTTTTAGAAAGTATATGCCTTTATTTAATGTTAGATTGGAAAAAACAATAGTAATAGCCATATTTTTTGTTGTATTTCTTGGTATTTTATTTTTCTACCTAAATTTAAATCGTAGGTTAGCATTAAGTGTTTTTACTATGAATAAAGAAAAAAGTCAGAAAATGATATTGCTACCTAATTTAAAACATTTTTTCTTTATAATATTTGCATATTTATATTTCGGTGGTTTTTCATTTTTCGCTTTATATGCCCTGATAACTATAGATGTTCAAAATATAATTATATTTATCTGTTGGGGTGCAGTAACTATGTTTTTCTTTTTTATAAACATTGTTCCCATTGGCATTAAAAAAGCTCATGTAATACTTCTTAAAAAAAGCTGAATAATAAAGGAGTTTTTTAAATCTAAAATTATTAAATTTAATATAAAAATTCGACTCATAGATAGAATGAATAAAAATCCGAAATATAGAATTATCAACTACAAAGATGAATGTTTTATAATGGATATCCCATGTTAATATTAACAGTTTTAATTTCTTTGTTATGCAAATCAAAACATTATAGTATTTCTAATTAAATTTTTAATGGCTTTAATGTTGTCGTTCTTAAATGTTTTTCAATTTCTGATTCAAAAGTACATGTAATTTAAAGGCTAACGAGCAATCGCGCTATGTGAATATCAACTTAAGCAATACTTATTTTAACTGAGTTCTACATAACATTTTTCTAATACACCGCCCAAATTCAAACCCTAATTCAAACATTTGGAAGTTGTATTAAATCATGATAGTGTGATAGTGGAAAAGTTATAAAGATAAGGAGCTGGGTCTAATGAAGCAATTTGTAAACTTAGGTAAATCTGATGTTGAAGTGTTTCCAATCGCACTTGGGACGAACGCAGTAGGTGGGCATAATTTATATCCGAACTTAGATGAAGAACAAGGAAAAGATGTTGTTCGTCAAGCCATTAATCATGGTATTAATTTATTAGATACGGCATATATTTATGGGCCAGAACGATCAGAAGAATTGGTTGGAGAAGTTGTTAAAGAATATCCGCGAGAGCAAATTAAAATTGCTACGAAAGGGTCTCATGAATTTGATGAAAATCAAGAAGTACATCAGAACAATCAACCGGAATATTTAAAACAACAAGTTGAGAATAGTTTGAAACGTCTACAAACTGATTATATCGATTTATATTATATTCATTTTCCGGATGACAACACTCCGAAAGATCAAGCAGTTGCAGCATTACAAGAGCTTAAGGAACAAGGGAAGATTAAAGCCATTGGTGTATCAAATTTCACATTAGATCAACTTAAAGAAGCAAATAAAGATGGTTACGTTGATGTTGTACAGTTAGAATATAATTTATTGCATCGCGAAAATGAGGCAGTATTACAATATTGTGTTGATCACCAAATCACATTTATTCCATATTTCCCATTAGCATCTGGTATTTTAGCTGGAAAATATGATGAGAACACTAAATTTAGTGACCATCGTACTACACGTCGTGATTTTAAACCAGGTGTATTTGAAGAAAATGTGCGTCGCGTAAAAGCTTTGGAAAGCATAGCTGCAGCACATCAAACTTCAATTGCGAACATTGTATTAGCATTTTATTTAACGAGACCAGCTATCGATGTGATTATTCCTGGTGCAAAACGTGCAGAACAAGTCGTTGAAAATATTAAAGCTGCAGATATCGTTTTATCAGATGATGAGATTCAATATATCGATGAACTGTTTCCAATTGAAGACTAAATGAATTGTATTTAATGGTGACATATGTATCTAATTCATCATGAATTAGCCCCGTATCACAAACGACGTTATATAAGGTATGACGAAATTTCGTCAAATTTATATAAAAGTTGTAAGCGTTTTACTATTCGGTAGGCAAAGCTTATGATAGTATAATTAGGTAACGAAAAACACAGATATTTATTAATCAAAAGTGAGGTTAGGCTAAAATGATTACTGTTTTGTTTGGTGGGAGTAGACCAAACGGTAATACTGCACAATTAACAAAATTCGCTTTGCAAGATCTAGAGTATCAATGGATTGACGTGACACAACATCAGTTTAAACCGATACGTGACGTGAGACATACAACAGAGACTATTACTTCATATGACGATGACTATTTGCCGATTCTAGATAAAATATTGGCTAGTGATACAATTATTTTTGCATCACCAGTGTATTGGTATAGCATTTCATCGCCATTAAAAGCATTTATAGAACATTGGTCAGAAACACTACAAGATAAACGTTATCCTAATTTTAAGGCACAAATGGCCGAAAAGGATTTTAGAGTTATTTTAGTTGGTGGAGATTGCCCAAAAATAAAAGCGAATCCAGCAATTACTCAAATGAAATATAGTTTAGACTTTTTAGGTGCCACTTTAAATGGCTATATTATTGGAACTGCTGAAAAGCCTGGTGACATCATGAAAGACAACTATGCCTTAGCACGTGCGACAGAATGGAATCAACTATTGCAATAAGACATACCTCATACTAAACGAAGTGATTTTTTGCTTCGTTATTTTTTATTTTTAATTTTAACGGAAAATATAAATATATAAATTGAATAGACAATCATTGTTTATTAAGTATTGAGCAAGTTGTGGTATAATGCCGTTATTAAAACTTGTTAATAAGGGGAGAAAGTCATGTTCAAGGTAAGACAAGCAACTGAAAAAGATGTTGTTCAAATTAGAGATGTCGCAACTAAAGCTTGGTTTAATACATACTTAAATATATACGCTGCGACAACAGTTAATCATTTGTTAGAAGCTTCATATAATGAACATCATTTAAAGAAAAGACTTCAAGAACAATTATTCTTAGTCGTTGAAGAAGGTAATGACATCGTTGGCTTTGCTAACTTTATTTACGGTGAAGAATTATATTTATCAGCTCATTATGTTAAACCAGAATCGCAACATACAGGTTATGGTACAGCATTATTAAATGAAGGATTATCACGTTTTGAAGATAAATTTGAAGGTGTTTACTTAGAAGTAGATAATAAAAATGAAGAAGCAGTAGCTTACTATAAAGAGCAAGGTTTTAAAATCTTACGCTCTTATCAGCCAGAAATGTATGGCGAAAAGTTAGACTTAGCACTTATGTACAAAGTATTTTAAGCGCGTTAAATAAAAAAATTGAAAAGGAGGGGAATAATGACTAACGCATATGTAGATTTAAAATTAGTAGAAGAAAAAGTTTTTAAAGACCCGATACATCGATATATTCATGTTGAAGATCAATTGATATGGGATTTAATTAAAACTAAGGAATTCCAAAGGTTACGTCGAATTAGACAATTAGGAACACTGTACCTATCTTTTCACACAGCAGAACATAGTCGCTTTGGACATTCTTTAGGTGTGTATGAAATAGTTAGACGATTAATTGATGAGTCATTTATTGGTCATGATGCATGGGACAATAAAGATAGACCGTTGGCATTATGTGCTGCATTATTACATGATTTAGGACATGGTCCATTTTCACATAGTTTTGAAAAAATATTTAATACAGACCATGAAGCATACACTCAAGCGATTATTACTGGAGATACTGAGGTGAATGCTGTATTACGTAAAGTATCGCCTGAGTTTCCAAGAGAAGTTGCGGAAGTAATTAATAAAACGCATCATAATAAATTGGTCATTTCGATGATTTCTTCACAAATCGATGCGGATAGAATGGATTATTTACAACGTGATGCGTATTTCACAGGTGTGTCATATGGTGCTTTTGATATGGAACGTATTTTAAGATTAATGCGACCTTCTAAAGATGAAGTACTAATTAAAGAAAGTGGTATGCATGCAGTTGAAAACTTTATTATGAGTCGTTATCAAATGTATTGGCAGATTTATTTCCACCCAGTTAGTCGTGGTGGAGAAGTGCTGCTTAATAATTGTTTGAAACGCGCAAAACAGCTTTATAATGAAGGCTATGAATTTAAGTTGCATCCACATGATTTTATTCCATTTTTTGAAGAGACAGTTACGATTGAACAATATGTTGAACTCGATGAAGCGGTAGTTACGTATTATTTGGAAAAATGGACAAAAGAAGATGATGCCATTTTAAGTGATTTAGCAAGTCGATTTATTAATCGAGACTTATTTAAATATATTCCATTTGATGGCTCAATTATTACAATATCAGAACTGCAAGAACTGTTTGAAGCAGGTGGTATTAATCCAGATTATTATTTTGTGAGTGAAGCATTTTCGGATTTGCCATATGACTATGATCGACCGGGGTCAAATCGCAAACCGATTCATTTATTAAGACAAGATGGTACGATTAGAGAAATAAGCAATCAATCTTTAGTCATTCATAGTATTACAGGCATTAATCGCCAAGACTATAAATTATATTATCCTAGAGAAATGGTTGCAAAGATTAAAGATAAGACAATTAGAGAAGCTATTGAAAATTTGATTAACGAGCTTAATTAAACAGGGCTAAAATTGTTATCGTTAAATATGGAGGTTATATCATTGTCTGAGAAAAAAGGCTTTAATTTTAATATCATTAAGAATGACCCTTTAGACGGTCATAAAGGTACAAATATCGGTTCAATCAGCTTAGACAATATTGCGCCAGTTTTTATTGATGTTGCTAACAAAGAAGCATTTATTGATATTGGAGGCATGCATGCTCGCGCCAAAGTTGAAAAAGGCGTGAAATGGATTACTGATAAAGCTGCTGTTGAAGGCGATGAAGCTAAAGAATATTGGTTGTGTTGGGTAACAACAGAACGTAATGAACAAGGACCATATTATGCTGGTTTAACAGCGTGCTATTTATTAGTGAATAAAGCAATTCGTCGTGGTTATAAAAGTATGCCTGAACATGTTAATATGATGGATAAATCAATGAAACATCATATTATCATTGATCATATTGGTGACGAGAATAAAGCTATTTTAAAAGACTTTTTAATGAACCATGATGAAGGTATGTGGAAGCATTCTTCTGATGCTTTACATCAAGCATTTAATTAAATATTAGAAACTAAAATTTCCCAATTAATCTATAGAGATATGATTCATTTCTCAATGACGACGTAAATCATGAGGTGAAAATAAAGTCTTAGATTGATTGGGAGTTTTTTTAATTTTTTTGAAATTAAATTAATCTGTAGTTAATAAAAAATTTGAATAACTGACACATTTTTTTGATCATAGCTATATACTTTGTGAATTAATTCACATTATAATAAGAGTGAAGATAAGAGTATTATAAATTATCTTTAAATAAATATATGTGAAGTAAAAATTACACGTTAGCATATCGATTATGTCATTTCTTTTAACATATTAACTAGGGAAACGTTAAAAGTTAACGGTTGATATCTAACAAAAAACAAAGTCACAGTAGTATGTTTTAATTTGGCGTCTATTACAAATAAAAATTACATCTATAATTATTCGTTTTCATTTTTGAAAGTAATCACCAATTAATATCATACATACTGGAGTGACTATAAGGAGGACATTATTATGAGAGCAGCAGTTGTAACGAAAGATCACAAAGTAAGTATTGAGGACAAAAAGTTAAGAGCTTTAAAACCTGGTGAAGCATTGGTACAAACGGAATATTGTGGCGTTTGTCATACCGATTTACATGTTAAGAATGCTGATTTTGGTGATGTTACAGGCGTTACTTTAGGTCATGAAGGTATTGGTAAAGTCATCGAAGTTGCAGAAGATGTAGAATCATTAAAAATTGGAGACCGTGTGTCTATCGCTTGGATGTTCGAAAGCTGTGGAAGATGTGAATATTGTACAACAGGTCGTGAAACACTTTGCCGTAGTGTGAAAAATGCTGGTTATACAGTAGATGGTGCAATGGCTGAACAAGTTATTGTTACTGCAGATTATGCTGTGAAAGTACCTGAAAAATTAGATCCAGCAGCAGCGTCTTCTATTACATGCGCAGGTGTGACAACTTATAAAGCTGTAAAAGTAAGTAATGTAAAACCTGGACAATGGTTAGGTGTTTTTGGTATAGGTGGTTTAGGTAACCTAGCTTTACAATATGCTAAAAACGTTATGGGGGCTAAAATTGTTGCCTTCGACATTAATGATGATAAATTAGCATTCGCGAAAGAATTAGGTGCAGATGCCATTATTAATTCTAAAAATGTAGACCCAGTTGCAGAAGTTATGAAATTAACTGATAACAAAGGATTAGATGCAACAGTGGTAACTTCAGTTGCTAAGACGCCATTTAACCAAGCGGTTGATGTTGTAAAAGCTGGTGCAAGAGTTGTTGCCGTTGGTTTACCTGTTGATAAAATGAACTTAGATATCCCAAGATTAGTGCTTGATGGTATTGAAGTAGTAGGTTCACTTGTTGGTACAAGACAAGACTTACGTGAAGCGTTTGAATTTGCTGCTGAAAATAAAGTAACACCTAAAGTTCAATTAAGAAAATTAGAAGAAATCAATGATATTTTTGAAGAAATGGAAAATGGTACTATAACTGGTAGAATGGTTATTAAATTTTAAAAATATCAAATGACTTTATAGATAAAGAAGGTAGTGCTCTAAACACTATCATTATAATCAAACACGAGGTTTTCATGTAAGATAGTGAAAATCTCGTGTTTTTTGGTTTTGAGGTGTTATTTGTATTTTATAAAATGGCTTACATATATGAAGCGTTGATTAAGTATGAAATTGTTAATTAATTGAACCTATTTAGCTTTAAGAAGGCATAACAAGATGACCTTATTTTATGCTATAATATTTCTATTATGCGAAGATTAAGGTGAGTAGTAAATTGGATAAAAAAGTAAGTATTCAAACAAAGCAAGTGTTGAAACAGCACAACGAAAAAGAAAAATTTGAATTTACTACTGAAGGAACTTGGCAACAAAGGCAATCTAACTTTATTCGGTATGTAGAACAAATTGAGGATGCAACAGTTAATGTTACAATAAAAGTGGATGATGATAGCGTTAAGTTGATTCGTAAAGGCGACATTAATATGAATTTGCATTTTGTTGAAGGACAAACGACAACAACTTTTTACGATATATCGGCTGGACGAATTCCACTAGAAGTTAAAACATTACGCATTTTACATTTCGTAAGTGGAGACGGTGGCAAGTTAAAGATTCATTATGAATTATATCAAGATAATGAAAAAATGGGTTCTTATCAATATGAAATTAACTATAAGGAGATAGGCGAATGAATATTATTGATCAAGTGAAACAAACATTAGTAGAAGAAATTGCAGCAAGTATTAACAAAGCAGGATTAGCAGATGAGATTCCTGATATTAAAATTGAAGTTCCTAAAGATACAAAAAATGGAGATTATGCTACTAATATTGCGATGGTACTGACTAAGATTGCAAAGCGTAATCCTCGTGAAATTGCTCAAGCGATAGTTGATAACTTAGATACTGAAAAAGCACATGTAAAACAAATTGACATTGCTGGTCCAGGATTCATTAATTTTTACTTAGATAATCAGTATTTAACAGCAATTATTCCTGAAACAATTGAAAAAGGTGACCAATTTGGACATGTAAATGAATCAAAAGGTCAAAATGTATTGCTTGAGTATGTTTCAGCTAACCCTACAGGAGATTTACATATTGGTCATGCTAGAAATGCAGCAGTTGGTGATGCTTTAGCTAATATTTTAACTGCAGCTGGCTATAATGTAACACGTGAATATTATATTAATGATGCTGGTAATCAAATTACTAACTTAGCGCGTTCAATTGAAACACGTTTCTTTGAAGCATTAGGTGATAACAGCTATTCAATGCCTGAAGATGGCTATAATGGTAAAGATATTATTGAAATAGGAAAAGATTTAGCAGAGAAACACCCTGAAATTAAAGATTATTCTGAAGAAGCACGTTTGAAAGAATTTAGAAAATTAGGCGTAGAATATGAGATGGCTAAACTGAAAAATGATTTAGCAGAGTTTAATACGCATTTTGATAACTGGTTTAGTGAAACATCTTTATATGAAAAAGGTGAAATTCTTGAAGTTTTAGCTAAGATGAAAGAATTAGGTTATACGTATGAAGCAGATGGTGCAACGTGGTTACGTACAACTGATTTTAAAGATGACAAAGACAGAGTATTAATTAAAAATGACGGAACATATACGTATTTCTTACCGGATATTGCGTATCACTTTGATAAAGTTAAACGTGGTAATGATATTTTAATTGATTTATTTGGTGCTGATCATCATGGATATATTAATCGTTTGAAAGCATCTCTTGAAACGTTTGGTGTGGATAGCAATCGTTTAGAAATCCAAATCATGCAAATGGTTCGTTTAATGGAAAACGGTAAAGAAGTTAAGATGAGTAAACGTACTGGTAATGCCATTACTTTAAGAGAAATTATGGACGAAGTTGGCGTTGATGCTGCACGTTATTTCTTAACTATGCGTAGTCCTGATAGCCACTTTGATTTTGATATGGAATTAGCGAAAGAGCAATCTCAAGATAACCCAGTTTATTATGCTCAATATGCTCACGCACGTATTTGTTCAATTTTAAAACAAGCAAAAGAGCAAGGTATTGAAGTGACTGCTGCGAATGATTTTACAACGATTACAAATGAAAAAGCGATTGAATTGTTGAAAAAAGTAGCTGACTTTGAGCCTACAATTGAAAGTGCTGCAGAACATAGATCAGCACATAGAATTACTAACTATATTCAAGACTTGGCTGCTCATTTCCATAAATTCTACAATGCTGAAAAAGTATTAACAGATGATATTGAAAAAACAAAAGCACATATCGCTATGATTGAAGCGGTCAGAATTACATTGAAAAATGCATTGGCAATGGTCGGTGTAAGCGCACCTGAATCAATGTAAGAACATTTATATACACTCCAACGTTGAGTTTCTCGAAAGATACTTTGTGTTGGAGTGTTTTTTATTAGGTATGTGACATATTGGGGAATGCTTAGTATGTGAATAAGGTTAAAGAATACAGTTGGCTTGCTTGCGCAGCAA
>NZ_KV830993.1:149839-158360 GCF_001836945.1 Staphylococcus sp. HMSC062H10 | reverse complement strand
ATTAGTGGCTCTTTATCATTTCTGTCCCACTCCCGCGTTTTTTGTTAGGTTAAAATCCATTTAACTAACACACTCAGAATGCGCTAAAGGAGCTCGAAACAATAAATTGTTCCAGCCCCTTTAAGCACCGATGTCTTACTTATAATATGTTTGTCTAATATCATCTTTCTTTATACCAAACTGCTTATAGGATTTATCCATTAATTTGGCAATTTTATCTGCCCAGCGAATATCACTCGCATATTGATGTTGCGCAGGATTTTCTGGATTCCATCGCATTTGATATAAATTCAGTTGATTGTTTTCAAAATATTCATTACGAATGAACTTTGCACCACCAATAATCGCCTTATCTGGTGATGTCCATTGTTCCTTTTCAGCATAACTTTTCCCACTTCGAACAGCACTACTATCAAATGCTCCTATACCAAAAAAGTTGTAATAGCGTTTTTTTCCATCTTTAATGCCTTTTGCTAATTCTGATTTGCCGTTACCTGTTTCTACTAATGCATGGCTAACAAGATAAATGACATTAACCTCATATTTTTCTTGAGCTTCTAGAAAAACTTTCCCTCGATTTTCTAAAATCCCCTTACCTTTTAGCAATTGATTAACTTCAGATTCCGACATTGGCACTTTTTCTGTGATATCCATATACTTCAAATCATTGTCTTTATGTGAAATAGTCATTGCTTTAGCAATTTCATTATTATTTGCTTCAACAAATTTACCATCCTCTTCTTTTGTCTGTACAATACCTTTCCCTTGTTGCATTGAAACAGCCTCATCAAAAGAGTAATTCACATCATTTTTAAACAATTTAGTTTCATTCACGATGAGTAATACAGCAAAAACAACTAAAATAACTATCAATAGTAGCGTTGAAATGCGTAACTTGAAATTTTTCTTCATATAGACAAAACCTCATTTTTCTTACTTAGACAATAAAAAATATGCCACTACAATCGCTAATATTACGATTAAAAAAGAAGCATTAACGATTACTTTCATCGTTGTTCTATCTCTGAACATCATATTAAAGACAACTAGACTAATTGATAATGAAACAGCAAAAAAAGTAATAGCTAACACTAATTTCATCATAAATAGACAGACTAAACCTATGACTAATAATGTATTAGAAATTACAGCTGACGTTTTTAACATTCTCGAATTAATATGCACTCACCCTTTTTATTTAAATAACTTACATAATCATAATAATACATGATGTTTCATAGCCCTGTCGATGGTTGATTATCAATAGCACATGATTTTCTCGATTCTCAAAAATATTGTTTAAAGTTTGATGAAGACTCGGATACAAAAAATATTTCAATATAACTTAAAACAGTCCTCCTACACCGACATGCAGCAACACTGTTATATTCAAAGACAAAAAAATCGGAAAGATGAAAAGTAAAAAACTTTTACATCATTCCGATTTATTATAGACCCATATTAATCTTCTCGAGACATACCTTTTAGCATATTAAGCATATATGTTAAACTACGGTTCATGTCGTCATCTTTTAAAACGCCTAACAGACTTCTTACAGATGTCTTCGCATTAGGACTCGCTTGATTTGCAACATGTAATCCTTTATTAACTTTATTGAGGAAGTCACTTAAATCTGATACATTCAATTCGCCTAATAAAAATACCATTGAAGCCATATTAGATAATAGTCCTGTATAAATATCTTTGTTGAGCTCAACAGCAAATTTATTAATAATCACTTGACGTCCTCTAACTGCGCCATTTAAAGCATCTAATATTTTAGCATCATCTAATGTTTTAATGAGCTTGATTGCTTTTAAAATACTATCTTTGTTTGCAGCAATTGCCTCTGTAACTTCATTTAAACTTTCTAACTTAATTTGTTCTTCTGATTTTTCTAAGCGTCTAATTTTAGAAGATATTCTCTCAGCCATTATTTATCCACCTGATTTCCCGGGAAAACATAATCTGGACGTTCCCATTTTTTCTGTACTTGAACACTGTACTGCGGATGACGTTTTTTATTGACACGGAAATTATTAGGGTTCAACGGTGACTTACCACGTTTCGTAATTACCTCCAAACGACAGCTTGTACGTTTATAAGATGGTGTATCCGTGTATTGATCAACATCACTATTAGTTAATAAGTTAATTGCGCCTAGATCTCCATTTTCCATCGCATCATTATTTAATGGAATATAGATTTCTTTACCTTTAACACGATCTGTCACGTGAACTTGTAATACCGCTTCTCCTGTTTCAGATATCAACTTAACTTCTGCACCTTCATGAATGCCTCTATCTTCAGCAAGTTCTGGAGAAATTTCAACAAATGCACGTGGCACTTTGTATTTAATCATTGGTGTTTGATAAGTCATATTACCTTCATGGAAGTGCTCTAACAATCTACCATTGTTTACATGAATATCATATACTTCATCTTGCTTAAAGTAATTATCAAATGATAATGGGAATAATTTTGCTTTACCATTATCGAAATTAAATCCTTCTAAATAAAGTATTGGTTCATCTGTACCATCTGGATGCACAGGCCATTGTAAACTATTAAATCCTTCTAAACGTTCGTAGCTTACGCCAGCATATAATGGTGTTAGTCTAGCAATTTCATCCATAATTTCGCTTGGATGCTTGTAATTCCAATCGAAGCCTAATTTATTAGCAATTGCTTGGAATATTTTCCAGTCAGGTTTAGAATCACCTAATGGTTTCAATGCTTGGTATAAACGTTGAATACGTCGCTCTGTATTCGTAAACGTACCATCTTTTTCTAATGAAGGACTTGCTGGCAATACAACATCTGCATATGTTGCTGTAAATGTTAAAAATTCATCTTGGACTACCATGAAATCTAATTTTTCAAATGCAGCTTGTACAAAGTTAATATTTGAATCTACAATTCCAGTATCTTCTCCATATAAGTACAATGAGTGAATTTGCCCATCATGGATACCTTCAACCATTTCATGATTATCTTTACCAGCTTTTGGATTCAATTTAACGCCATATTCTTTTTCGAATTTAGCGCGAATATCATCCGCTTCAATACTTTGGTAACCAGTAATCTTATCAGGCATACTTCCCATATCACTACATCCTTGAACATTATTATGTCCACGTAATGGATACGCACCAGTACCAGGACGACGATAATTACCTGTTACTAATAATAAGTTTGAAATCGCTGTACTTGAGTCACTACCAATGTCTTGTTGTGTGATACCCATTGCCCAACAAATGACAACGGACTCAGCTTTGGCACATTCTTCAGCGAACTTAATCAACTCTGCTTCTGGAATACCAGTAGCCTCTTCAGCGAATGCCATTGTAAATGTTTCTAATGACTTGTAATATTCATCAAAATCTTCAACCCACTCTTCGATAAAGGCTTTATCGTGTAAGTCATGATCAATGATATATTTCGTCACTGCGCTTAACCAAGCCAAATCTGTACCTGGTTTCGGTTGATAAAAACGATCTGCGCGTTCAGCCATTTCATGTTTTCTAATATCAAACACATGTATTTTTTGTCCAAATAATTTTTGAGCACGCTTCATGCGTGATGCAATAACCGGATGTGCTTCGGCTGTATTCGTACCAATCAATACAGACATTGCTGCTTTTTCTAAATCTTCAATACTACCTGAGTCACCGCCGTGTCCAACCGTTCTAAATAAGCCTTTTGTTGCAGGTGCTTGGCAATATCTTGAACAGTTATCAACGTTATTTGTGCCAATAACTTGTCTTGCTAATTTTTGCATTAAATACGATTCTTCATTCGTCGCTTTAGAAGAAGAAATGAATGATAATGCATCTGGGCCATGCTTTTCTTTAATAGATGTAAAGTTATCAGCAATGACGTTTAATGCTTCATCCCACTCTACTTCATGGAACTCACCATTTTTCCTTACTAATGGTTTAGTTAAGCGTTGATCTGAATTAATATGTCCCCATGAAAACTTACCTTTAACACAAGTCGCAATTTTATTTGCTGGAGAATCATGTGATGGTTGTACTTTTAAAATTTCTCTATCTTTAGTCCAAACTTCAAATGAACAGCCCACACCACAATATGTACACACTGTTTTAGTTTTCTTAATACGCTCTTTACGCATTTCTGCTTCTGAATCTGAGATTGCAAATAGTGGACCATAACCAGGTTCTGCTTTTTTAGTTAAATCAATCATTGCCGCTAATGAACCAGGTTCCGTATCAGTCATATAACCCGCATTACCTTCCATGTTAACTTCCATCATCGCATTACATGGGCATACAGTTGCGCATTGACCACAAGATACACATGACGATTCATTAATCGGTACATCATTATCCCAAATGACACGTGGATGCTCACGATCCCAATCAATTCTAATTGTTTCATTTACTTCAATATCTTGACATGCTTCTACACAACGGCCACATAAGATACATTGATTTGGATCATAGCGATAAAATGGGCCATAATCTTTTTCGTATGGCTTCTCTTTATATTCATACGTTTGATGCTGAAGTCCCCACGCATCCATTGTGTTATGAATTTCACAATCACCATTATTATAATCACACACTGTACAATACAACATATGCTTTTCTAAAATGCGGTCAAGCGCTTCTTTTTGAGCATCTTTCACATCATTGTTCACAGTATTTACAGTCATTGGACGATCAATCACCGTACTACATGAACGTTCAATTTTACCGTCAATTTCAACAGTACATGTATCACATGTTTGAATTGGTCCCATCGACTCGTTATAACAAATTGAAGGCACAAAAGTATCTTGCGATTTAATAAATTCAAGTAAATTCGTACCAGGTTCTACAAGATAATCTTTTCCATCAAGTGTAACCACCAAATGTTCTTGCATATTACTCACCCCGTCTATATATTTTTTCCGTAAATGACTTTTAATAAATTGCTCATATCCACCTAAAATAACGATGCCCCACACATCTTTCAGATAGAATCAATATAATTGTATTACTTTAAGTGTATAATGTTAAGCGTATTTTCGTATTTTTTATTTTTGCAATCATTTTTATTTGAAATATTTTGCGCGAAATTAAATCATCTTTTTGTTTAATTGAAAATAATTATCATTATTAGCTTTCCAATTATCTGTTTCACGCTTTTTTGCCATATCTTTCACAACCTTATTAATGACAATACTTAATATTCACCTCACCTAAAAATCGCTATACTATTTATAAATACCCTTTTTCTGAAAATTAATAACCCAAGTCTGATAAAAATCTACTGTCATTTAGAAGGTAAGATTTATCTTAAAATTGAATTTATAATGGGTTAATTTACAAAACCGCAAATCAGGCATTAAATAAAATAACCCATAAATACAAAGTGTTATCACCTTCTATTTACGGGCTATTAATTCTATTCGTTATTCTTTTTACAGCTTATTCTATCTAATTAATTTGTGTACAATTTTGATAACTTATTTTCCCTTAGTTTACTACTCTAGATTATCTTTTAATAACTTAGTACTTTCAGCTTTTGACTGCTCACTAGGAATGAAGTAGTACAATCCGTCACTTTGAATGCCGCCTTGACCACTCAATTGATGTTTATTAATTGTGTCATTAGCATCTTTATAATTGCTTCTAATCGTATTCAAATCACCTAATGTTAAATCTGTTTTAACATTATTTTGAATTTCATTCATTAGACTATTAAAATGTGTAATCGATGATGGGCTTGCAATCTTATTAGCCATCGCTTCAAGTACAATTTGCTGACGTTGTTGTCGACCAAAGTCACCACCAGCACCTTCTTCTTTACGACTTCTAATAAACTTCAATGCTTGATCACCATTTACATGTGTTTGCTGTCCTTTTGTAAAACGAACACCATCAACAGTGAATGTATCATTACTTACTACATCAACACCGCCGATGCTATCTATCATATTATGCAAACCATCCATATCGATTGTCGCATAATGATCAATTGGCACATTCATCAATTTTTCAAGTGATTTAACAGCCATATTTGGTCCACCATATGCATAGGCATGTGCAATTTTTTCAGTAGTACCACGGCCAACAATTTCCGCTCTTGTATCACGCGGTATACTTACTATTTCAGTTTTCTTCGTTTTAGGGTTGATAGATAAAATCATAATACTATCACTACGCTCTCCGCCACCCTTTTTCTTACGATCAGCATCTGAATCGACACCAAATAAAGCGATTGTGAATGGATCACCATCGTTTAAACTCACTTTTTCATCTCTTAATTCTGAATGATTACGATCTAAAGGATTGTGTATCTTATTACCAGTAATAAAAATTTTAGCAGCTACATACACAACAGCTACAATCGCTAAGATTACTAAAATACCGAATACCCATAAAAATATTTTTTTCGGTAGGCTCATTTTACTTTTAGACGAACGTTTCAATCCCACCACTCCTTTACTATTCCTTACATACTTTGTCTGTTTTCTCTATTTATTATATAGTAAAATAATTTTTTTACTATACTTCTGTAGACGTATAACTATTTTTTATCATTTTTTATCACTAGAGAATATCTATCTGTATTTTTGATAACCACCATTTGCATTTAAAATTTTAAGTACCGTTTCATGACATGCTTTATTACTTATAATAAAAGGTGCACCCTTTAAATGATCAATTGCCTTACCATCTAAAGTTGTCATTTTTAGATTCAATAGTTCTGCAAATAAAAACTGTGCAGCAATGTCCCAAGGTTTAGGATTTGTATTAATATGTGCCCCAAATTGACCTTTTGCCACTCGCATAGAATCTAATCCGCAAGCACCAACTAAACGATAACTAAATGAGGCGTCAAATAAATCTTGCACCGTATCCAGATTCATCACTTGTGCATTAAACGATATAATAGCGTCTTCCAATTTTAACGATGGTGGTTCTTTCATCTTAATTCCATTACAAAAAGCACCTTCTCCTCGTATTGCTTTATAAAGCTTTTTATGCGGATAATCATATACGTACGATAACATTGGTTTACCTTCATAAAAATACGCCAATATAATACAATAATCTTCTTGCTGTTTTACTAAATTGGCAGTTCCATCAATGGGATCCATAATCCATAAATGATTAATTTCATTCGTAATCATTTCATTACTTTTTTCTTCCGCTAATAGTTGGTGTTCCGGAAAATGTGTTGCTAAAAATTGTTGAAATTGTTGTTGAATCTGTTTATCAACATTTGTAACTAAATCAAATCGATGACGCTTGGTTTCTGTAGTCATCTTCATAATTAATTGTGGAATAACATTGTCTATTTGTTTCAACCATGAACATATTAACTTATCTATTTGCTGTAATGTTTTATCTGTCATTTCGTCCACCACTTCTCATATCATTATCATTTTATTATTACCCTATATTAAAAGAATCAACAATACAACTGAAGACTTCTTCATTTTATGCATAAAAAAATCGGCTAGTCACGTGCTAGCCGACAAATAGAAAGGAAAGTAAGTAATAAATATTGAAGATGTTGTGATGTAACTTGAACGATTAAAAGCTATCTGTTATATAGCTCTACCCCTTTGTTTAATCGCTCCCCCTGTTACAAGTAATATCATAGCACAATCTTTTTTAAAATGTAAGCGTTTTCCACAAAATTTTTCCGATTTTTTTAAAAAGATATTGAAAATGTCCTCATTGTCACTCTTATGTTATACTTTGTGTAATATATCATCTTTTAGGAGGTGGCTGTCATGAATAAAGGTGAAAGGCAAAATTTAATAATTACTGCAATTCAACAAAATAAAAAAATGACCGCTTTAGAATTAGCTAAATATTGCAACGTATCCAAACGCACAATTTTAAGAGATATTGATGATTTAGAAAATCAAGGTGTTAAAATTTATGCGCATTATGGGAAAAATGGTGGTTACCAAATACAACAAGCACAATCTAAAATTGCATTAAACTTATCTGAAACACAATTATCGGCCTTATTTTTAGTGCTTAATGAAAGTCAGTCGTACTCGACATTACCATATAAAAGCGAAATCAACGCAATTATAAAACAATGTTTAAGTCTTCCACAAACACGCTTAAGAAAGTTGCTTAAGCGCATGGACTTTTATATTAAATTTGATGACACACAACATATGACACTCCCAATGTTGTTTTCCGACATTTTAATTTATTGTACAGAACGAAATGTGATGTTAGTAGATCATAGGGTTGATGATAATATTAAAGCCGAAAACGTTATATTTATTGGCCTTTTGTGTAAACATGGACATTGGCATGCAGTCATTTATGACATTGCTCAAGACAAAACTGCCGAACTCGAAATTGAAAATATTATAGATATTTCGTATTCATTCGGTAAGACGATTCAAACCAGAGACATATCCATTGATAACTATCATCAATTTTTAAACCCCATCGATTCCTAAAAAACAGCAGTAAGATGATTTTCAATTAGAAAATATCTTGCTGCTGTTCTCTATTTATACAATACTTCGTATTG
>NZ_KV830993.1:49778-149739 GCF_001836945.1 Staphylococcus sp. HMSC062H10 | reverse complement strand
CACATTGTTGTAAGCTGACTATATGTCAGCTTCTATGTTGGGGCCCCTGTCTTCGACTGGCACTACTCCCTCAGGAGTCTCGCCATTAATACTACGTATTAACATGTAATTTTACTTTGAAATACTTAAAAAAATAAAACACTTTGCCCAACTTACACTACCAATAGAAACTGCTGTTAGAATTCCTCAAAATGATATTTCGCGATATGTTAATGAAATTGTTGAAACGATACCTGATAGCGAATTCGATGAATTCAGACATCATCGTGGCGCAACATCCTATCATCTAAAAATGATGTTAAAAATCAACTCATATTCATATACTCAATCTGAATTTTCTGGCCGTAGAATAGAAAAATTACTTCATAACAGTATTCGAATGATGTGGTTAGCTCAAGATCAAACACCTTCTTATAAACTATTAATCTTTTTAGAGTGAATCCTAATACTGATGCGCTAATTGAATCTTTATTTATTCAGTTTCATAATAAAATGCATATCAAAAAAGCTGATTTCTATCAAATAATTAATAGAAATCAGCTTTTTTTCATTGCCTAAAAACTTAATATCCCGACCTCTTTATCTACGCATAAATACTTATTACTGATATAACGAAAGAAACAAAATTATTTGCTATATGTAATGCAATTGTTGAACCTAGGTTTCTTCCAGATTTTAAATAAGTGAAAACTAATATGATGGATAGTATGAGATATGGACCAAACTCAAACGGCGACTTTGCATCAGTCACATGAATAAATGCAAATAAGAACACCGAAACAATACTCATAGCTATAAAATTAAACTTCTTACCTAATTCTCCAATTAAAATATGTCTAAATACGATTTCTTCAACTATTGGACCTACAATCACAATTAATAAGAATGCTACAGGTAAAAATGCAGGCACTTCAAACATTTTATTTAGCTCAAGTTCATTGGCTGTTTCACTATATTGCAAATGTTTAGGTAGAAACTGTGTCATATATTCATATGTATAAATTAAGATGAGAGCAATAATATACGTTATTGACAATCTAAGCCAATATTTTTTGATATACGCAAAACCAGCTCGAAGCCTTGATGGCATCACTTTTAAATGAAATAAATAAAATGCGCCAATCCCAATCGTATATGCTAAAGCTTGTGTGATAGTCGATACAAATATCAGATTACTATCGATTTCATAATAATTGAACAAAATTGGTCCTATGTAAGCTGCAATTGTGAGTGCAAATGATAATACACCTATAATTGGAATTATAAGCAAATCTCTCCATGCTATATCTTTAAACGTGTATTTCTTTTTTTCATTTTCCACTGTTATATCCTTTCCTGTTTAATAATTGATATTTGGAGGTACTTCTACATGATAAACGAAACTAAGTATATGAGACAACAAATTACTAATTTGATTCAAATCATTGATACGATTAAATATAATACTTTAATGACAGATTGGAACATTCAAACGCATATTTATAAATTTAACCAAATAGTTACTAATGAATTGAATAAGTTCAAAGGCTTTGAAACATCATATATAATAAACGAAAATCAAGTTTTCTATTATGAAATTATAACACTACTTAATAAACGTCCCCTCCGACAAGTCGACTATGGTAACAAAATTCAATATCTTAATTTTTATCATACAGAACTATCTAACGCATTATTTGCAATTAAATTTGCCCATTAACCTATTTTTCATAAAATGTCATTTAAACAAGTTATTTATTAAAATTCACTTTATTACATAAATTATACAATTAAAAAGTTTCTTCAAATTGTAAAGATGCATTAATCGAGTTATAATCATAATGATTAAGATGGTAGATTTAGTCTTATATAACTACATTTACTAAGATTTAAATAGATGAGTACATAATGTATAAATTGGGAATATACAGTATGACTTACGGTAATATATCAATATATTGATATATTATTTGCACATGGGAGTATGCTATTTTTTATCTATACATCTTAAAAAAATTTACAGTTTTATAATTCAATATCATTAAACAAACAACATATTCAGCTTATTTTTCATTCTCTTACGTTACAAGTTGTAAATACCATCGCGTTAAACAACAATAGCCAACGCTAATAAAATATATTGCGTTAAAGTGGAGTGATTAATATGTCAAACGTACTAACAGAAATAGATAGTCAATATCCATATATGACTAAAAATGAAAAAAAGATAGCTAAATTTATACTAAATTCACCTCAAAAGGTGATTAAAATGAGGTCTCAAGACTTAGCAAGCTTATTAGATATTAGTACATCATCAGTCATTCGATTCAGCAAGAAAATTACTGATGGCGGTTTTCACGACTTGAAAATAAATATATCTAAGTATGTTCCTAAAGCATCATCAATTTACAATGTTGAATTAATGAATAACGAAAGCACAGAATCTTTAAGAACTAAACTCCATACACGTACTACACGCGCACTTAATCATGCAAATAACGAATTAAATGATAAAACTATTGATCAAATATGTCATTGTTTAAAACGTTCTGAGACGATTTTTATATATGGTTTTGGCGCATCTTTTGTAGTTGCTACCGACTTATACCAAAAGTTATCAAGAATAGGTCTTAATATTCAACTTGTTCAAGAAACACATATTTTTGCAACATTATTAGCAACTCACAATTCGAACGACAGTGTTATTCTTATTACTAACAATGGTACGCAAAGTGAAATGCAATCAATGGTTAAAGTTATTGATGACTACCATATACCTATAATTACAATTACTAGTACAAGGGATAATCCCGTAGCACAGGCATCAAATATTGTTTTAACTTATGGGAAAACTGATGAAAATGAGATGCATATGGGAGCAACAACTTCATTATTTGCTCAAATGTTCACTATTGATATATTATATTATCGTTATGTTGCATTAAATTATCACGCATCATTAGACTTCATAACACAATCTAAAATGGCTTTAGATAACTATCGTAAACATTTATCAAATATTAACTTTAAACATTAACAGTCTTATATAAATTCTTTAATCATGTCATATAATAATTTATGCATCATTTTCAAAGCTTACATGTCTTTTATCTTGTATAACATACGCATATGACCAATGATTTGATAAGGCCATTCTATTTCTTATATTAAAAACAAACGCAGTTGATTAACGGATTTATTCCATATATCAATTGCGTTTGTTATTTTAATAATGCTATTTTTTATTTTAAAGCCCACAGTAAAAACTATCGATAGTATTGCCACTTATAAGTTTTTCATACTACATCTTTGATTTAAGCTAAATTTATAAAAAAATGCGCCTACTCATAACACTTCTTTGGCTATTTAACTTTAATAAGCTAGGGCCAAGTTTGTCATAAAATAAGCGCACATTATAATCATACTATTTTGCTTTTACATTATTTTTATTATATCTAATAAAATAATAAATCGTTACAATCGTTAAGAAGATGACACCAATAAGCACTGATATTCTAGTTTCAACATTAAATACCATACCAACCAATACTAATATTAAGAATAAGATTGTTAAATAGTTACTTACTGCGCCACCAGGCATTTTGAATGGGTGACCTTCCACTTCTTCAGGGTGTAATTTTCTAAAACGTAAGTGACTGAATAAAATCATAAACCAAGGAATCATACCTGGTAAAATAGACGCACTATATACGTATACGAAAATACTCTTCGCTCCATCGATATATAAAGGTAAAATTACATTTAATAAAGCACCAATTAAAATACCAAGAGATACTGCAACAACAGTGTACAATGGCACACCATTTCTCATGATTTTAGTAAATATTTTCGGCATTTCACCTTTATGAGCAAGTGTATAAATCATACGACTCGCACTGAAAATACCTGAGTTACATCCAGACATTGCTGCAGTTAATACGACAAAGTTAATTAATCCAGCTGCAAATGTAATACCGATTTTAGCGAATGTTGCAACAAACGGACTTCCAATGTCTCCTAATTGATTCCAAGGATACACTGAAACAATAACAAAAATAGCACCTAAATAGAAAATTAAAATTCTCCAAATAACACCATTCACTGCTTTAACAATATTTTTCTGAGGATCTTTAGTTTCACCTGCAGTAATACCTATCAGTTCCACACCTTGGTATGAACCAATTACAATTGATAATGCAAAGAAGAAACCAACAATACCATTTGGCATAAATCCGCCATTTGTCCATAAATTAGAAATACCTACCGCATGGCCACCATTTCCAAAACCAAAGAAAATAAGACCAAAACCAGCAATAATCATTAAAATAATTGTTACAACTTTAATTAAAGCAAACCAAAATTCAAATTCTCCAAACGCTTTTACCGAGAATAAATTCGCTGCCATTAATAATAAAATAGCAATAATACCAGGAATCCAAGTTGGCAATTCCGGGAACCAAAACTTCATATATTCTCCTACTGCGATGACCTCACTCATACCAACAACAATCCATTGGAATATATTACTCCATGCTGTCATATAACCTGCTGCAGGATGTATATAATCACTTGCAAATGTTGCAAATGATCCTGTTGTAGGGTTTAAATAAATCATTTCCCCCATTGCTCTCATGATTAAAAATAAAAAGATACCCGCAATTAAATATGCAAGGATAACTGATGGGCCTGTCCATTTAATTGTACTTGTGGCACCCATGAAAAGCCCCACGCCAATCGTACCACCAAGTGCAATCATTTGAATTTGACGGGCACTCAATCCCCTTTGTAGTTCATTGTTCTCCATAACTTCTTACCCCATCTCTGATTGATACTAGATAAATCCATAAAAAAACTTATTGCCGTAATTATACTATAAATTACCGATTTTGGTACATTAATATTTGCATACCATGCAATCGTTTACAGAACTACTATAGCAGGCTTTTGCAACTTTGCAAACAATTATTTTGTGATTTTTCTAAAAAATTAAAAAAGTTGTCCGTGAACTGTTGCGTCACATACAACTTCAGCTATTCTCGGTAATTATGATATAATTTTAATAATATTAAAAAGGAGTATATCAATGTTAAAACAAATACTGCCACGTGCTACAAAAATATCGGTAATCTTTGCTGTAGCATTTTTCATCATAAATTATATCGGTATGGAAAAACCTGACATCCTATATTTAGTTGGAAGAACTATTATTGCAACACTTGCTTTCATACTCATTTGTCTTACAGTATTTACTATTATTAATTCTCCAGAGCGCAAGATTAAACTCGGTACGACTTTACCGATTGCATTAATTATTGGTATCATTTTCGGCGCCATATTTTTAACGGTACAAATCGGTGTCATCACTGGGTTAATCATCGGTGTGATTGCTACGTTTATTTGGGAATTGATTGAAAAAAATAAAGGAGGTCGTTCATCATGACAACAGCATTAATTGGTGTAATTGTATTAATCTTACTAATTATTAGCGTTGTGCCAAACTACCGTGCTATGAAATCAGCAAAAGAACAAGGAAGTAATGCAACAAGAGCTACAATTATGGTAGGCATAGATATTATCTTAATTGTACTTATCATCGTGACGTTATTATTAAAATATATGTAACTATTTAAACCACCCTATCTCATACATAAACATGAACGTTCTACCATTTTACATACATATGGTCGTCCATTTAATGAGGTAAGGTGGTTTTCTCGTTAAAGTTTACCTTGTAATAGTAAAAAATAGCCAATTGTTGCAAGTATTAAGTAAATCATTGAACCAACAACAAAAGATCTTACTTGCACGTGAAATGGTGTCTGTTTGTTAAATATAGGACCAATCACCAAATTTCCAACGCCTAAAATTACTGGACCAGCTAGAAAAAACAATATAATGTAACCCATCATGATACGCCTCCTATTTCGTAAAGAAACGCGCTACAATTTGATCGTAATCAATATCTTTTGCTACATAATCTACATTAGAAAAGTCCTGTGCGCTTGTCATTTTATTCGTATTAACAATAACATCTAATCCAGCTGCAATCGCGGCTGTTGCACCATTTACAGAATCTTCTATAGCCAAACATTGTGTCGGCATATAATTTAATTGTTGTACTGGAGATAAATATAATTCAGGGTCAGGTTTAACTTGTTCAACATCTTCTCTACCGATAACTACCTCTATATAATCGTCTAGACCTAATGCTTTAAAGGTAGGCATTATTTCCGATTTAACACTACTTGTGGCAATCGCCATAGGAATGTGACGTTGCTTTAAAAATGCCATCAATGATTTAATCGTATCAATCATCGGTAATGTCGTACTAGTAAGATGATGTTCTTCATAAAGTTTATCTTTATTTTCCGAACCAATCGCTTTAATTAAATGGTCATGCAAATCTGTAGCTGCTCCCCCAATAGAAGAACGATAAAAATCAATGCTTATAGGATCGGCATTATGCATCTCTAAATGTTTATTAATAACATTAAATAAATGTTGTTCCGTATCTATTATTGTTCCATCGAAATCAAATATAACTGCTCTATACATATATTTACTCCTCTATTTTTTCTCTTTATCAAAGCTTAACACAGTCCGATGACCACTTCATTCTATTAGTGCAATTATAACTTTTTTGACCAATACTTTGCTAAAATAGGCCCTGTTATATTATGAATGAAACTAAACACTGCGCCTGGTACTGCTGCAATTGGATTAAAATGCAATGCTGCTAATGACACAGCTAAACCAGAGTTCTGCATTCCAACTTCAATACTGACTGCTTTTTGATCTTGTCGATCTAATTTTAAAAGACGAGCTAACCAATATCCAATCGTATACCCTAATACGTTATGTAACATAACTACTAAAAATATTAATAATCCTGTAGTTAAGATTTGGTGCTTACTGCCACCTACAACTATTGCTAAAATTAATGAAATAGCAACAACTGATATAATCGGCAAAGCTGTAGAAGCTTTTTCAGCAATTTTACGATTAATAATTTGCAAAACAATACCTAAAGCAATTGGAATTAATACAACTTGAACAACTGACCACAACATACTCAGGAAAGATACTTCCAACCATTCATTTGCAAATAGATATATTAACGCAGGTGTAACGAACGGCGCTAGCAACGTAGAGACCGTCGTAATAGAAACAGAAAGTGCTACGTTAGCTTTGGCTAAATAACTCATTACATTACTTGATGTCCCACCCGGACAACATCCAACTAATATTACGCCAACAGCAATATCAGGTGGTAAATGAAAAGACTTTGCAATTATAAATGCTAATGTGGGCATAATACTGAATTGTAGACAGACACCAATAATTACTGCTCTAGGTGCTTTAAAGGCCATTTTGAAATCATTAGGTGTAATTGTTAATCCCATACCTAACATAACAATACCAAGTAAATAAGGTACCCACTTACCTAATGTCGCAACATGTTGTGGGAAAATAAATCCAATAACAGCTGCTACTAACATCCATACCAAAAAACTCTTCGTGGCAAATATACTCAATTTTTGAAACATTGTTAACACATCCTCGTCGATAATATTGAAAAATATTACCATAAGACCAGTAAGGTTACAATTACTTTTCTGAAAATTAAGATTATTTAGCTATTTTTTTCTTATTGCAAATATTTTATCACTGATAAGCAATTATTTTAAACTTCATTCAAAAGTCTTAGTGAATAAAGAAAAAAAGCGTGGTAAAATCAACTTGAACAAAATTAAGTCACCTTTATAAATATTAAACGTGTATTTAATGCCATGTATTCCTCGGGAGGTCCTCACATGTTAATTGATAAATTCGAAACATACATCATCAACATCGCCGGTTTAAATGACCGTACTACTAGAAAAAAATTAAGTAAGTTATGCAAAAGTGTACAATTTTGTGATGCGTTGCAATTCTCAATAAACAAACAGTTTAATCAGTATATATTAGAAATTAGCTTACCAAAGCAACAACTTCCATACTTCATTTCATTTTTAAGTTTTCATCAGTATAGTATTTTCCAAGTACTTTCACCAAAGAAAATAAATGAATTACTTGATTCTGATAATTTATATCAATCTGCAAAGCGTTTCGATATCAATATTGATGGCTTGCAAGATGCTTTCATTAAAGACAAAGTCATCGATATTATGAACATGTTCCAAAATCACACTGATATCACTTATACGTTGAATAAGTCTCATGCGCATATTATATGTACGCCAGAAATATTCGCTAAATTGTTACATACGATTGCAACTAGAAATATCGACATTCTATCTGCCAATTATAGATCGTCATCTATGAGCAAAGCTCGTATATCATAATAAAAGACACATCTATACGATGATCATTTACAATGATTGCGTATAGTGATGTGTCTTTTTTTGTATTATTTATCTTCGGACGATTGATCCTCAACCATTTGTTCAAATGCTTCACGAACTTGTGGTACTGTCATACCTACTACAACTTGGATACTCTTACCACTCTTTACTAATCCGTGTGCCATTTGTTGATGCGTGAAATATTCCGTATCCGCAACTTTATTTTCATCATAAACAGTTAAGCGTAATCTTGTTGTACAGTTAGTAACATCTTTGATATTTTCTTTGCCGCCTAAACCGTCTAGGTAATACGCAGCTTTGTCTTCGTATTCATTACCAGTTGAAGCACGTTTTGAATCCGTATCTTCGCCTTTTTTATTTTTATAATCTTGTTTAGAGAATAACTTAACTTCCTCTTCTGTTTTCTTACGTCCAGGTAATGGAATATCAAATTTCAAAATTAAGAATCTGAATAAGAAGAAGTAAATCGCTACAAATATTAAGCCTATAACAACTTGTGCTACATAAGTGCCCCAATGTTCTTTCCCAAGTGGTAACCAGTTGGTTGAAATAAAGTCTAACAAGCCACCCCCCATGTTACCTACAACACCAAATGCGTACATTAAAGTATCCATTGATGCTGCTAAAACTGCATGTAAAACAAATAAGTATGGCGCGATGAATAAGAATGTAAATTCTAATGGCTCAGTAATACCTACAACTACTGCTGTTAATGTGGCAGGAATAAGTAGTGCCGCCACCTTTTTACGATTTTCTTTAGGTGTCGTAGCATACATTGCTAAGGCAATACCTAAACATCCAAATACTTTCCCATTTCCTTGAAGCATGAAGCCATAAGGGAATTGCTCTTTTAATGGCTTACTGCTCTTAGCAAACTCATTTAAGTGTTGTAACCATTCAGCTTTCAAGCCGTGATTAACTACCACTGGACCAACTTCAATTGGTGCATAAATAAAGTGATGTAATCCTGTTGGTATTAATACACGTTCTAAGAAGTGATACAACCATACACCGATATAGCCTGAAGCAATGATAAAGTGTTGCATTGAGCCAATACCGTGCTGAACAGTTGGCCAAATAACACAAGTAATTGCTGCTAATGGTAACATCACAAAAAATGAAATCGTAACAACAAATGTTAAACCTTGGAATACACCAACCATTTCTGGTAATCGTTTACTATAGTATCTATTGTGAATCCAAGTAATAATAGCTGAAATAATAATACCACCTAGAATATTCGTATCCAATGTGGCAATACCTGCAATTGATTTTAAACCAGGTACATTTTCAACGCCTTTTTCTAAATTAGCGCCAAACGTATGTGGCCATTGCGTTAAAATGGCATTTATAAATGTATTAAACATTAAGTAACCCATCAATGCTGCAAGTGCTGCATGACCTGGTGCTTTTTTAGCTAAAGAAAGTGGTAAACCTACAACAAATACAACTTCCATATGCGTAAAAATAACCCAGCCACCAGATTCTATCACTGACCAAAATTTAAACCAAAACGTATGTTGATCTGCTAAACTCCCCATGATTGTAGGATTTTTAAATAATGTCGCAAAGCCAAGCACTATCCCAAAGAAAGCGAACATTAATACTGGTACAATCATTGCACTACCGAAACGCTTTATCGCATTCATCTTCTATTCCCTCCATATCATCTTTCCTAACAATACATCTAATTAGATTCATTTATAAATAGATGCCTTACTATTTAAATATAATATATAGTAAACGCTTACACACCTACAACGACATTGACGTATTTTGAAAGTATTTTGTATAATCAGATTATCTTTTCATATAGTGAAAAAATTTTCACGACCTTATATATGACATCGTTGTATTTGTAATACATTCGTTTTAAACGCATAATCAAACCTATATCAATACACAAATATACATAATGACATACAAGGTTTTAATGTAATAACGATCTATCACAAATTTATTTTCCAAGGAGGTTGAATATGTTTTTAGACGAACACATTAATAGAAACTTTGACAAACTGAATGATAATGATTTACATATCGCTCACTTTATCAATACACATATAGATGAATGTAAAAATATGAAAATACAAGATTTAGCGCAATTCACACATGCCTCGAATGCAACCATTCACAGATTTACACGCAAATTAGGTTTTGACGGTTATAGTGATTTTAAATCGTACCTTAAATTTGAAAGTAATAAGACACACCAATTACCATCTAACTCTATCGATAGTTTCAAACAAGAAATCGATAGTACATTCAGTTATTTAGAACGCGTTGATTACCAGCTTCTTACTGAAAAAATGCATACAGCTTCAACAATATATTTGTATGGTACCGGGCGTGCACAGTTAAACGTTGCTTCAGAGGCACAGCGTATATTGTTAACATTACATAATCATGTCATTGTACTTCATGATGAACATGAACTTAAAATGATTTTGAATAAGAGTGAACCTAATGATTTATTCTTTATTATTTCATTATCAGGTGAAACACATGAATTATTAGAAGTAACAAACTTGCTTCAACTTAGACAAAAATACTTTATTTCTGTTACTACAATGAAAGATAATACCCTTGCTCAAAAGCAAATTACAACGTCTATGTATCCAGTAACACATTCTACTTAACTGATGGTACAGACTATTCTAGCTTCATCAGTTATCATATATTCTTTGAAACACTTGTAAGAAAATATAATGAGTATTTACTACATCATGATATTTCAAATTAGAAAAAAGGAAGTTATGATTTAATGGCCTTGAGCCTATCATAACTTCCTTTTATCATTTTATTGTTGTGTTGATGTTTCGATAACGTGGTACATCTTATCAAACATCAATTCGAAACCATGCACCATGGCATCATGATATTCTTTTTTCTTTTGCTTGTATTCTAAATTAGTAAATCGTCTTTCTTTTTCAACTAATGAACGATAATAAAATAGCATTTGGGTGCCACCTGTTTCACGTTCAAAAAATTCTACCTCAATGACATCTTGTGTTTCACTTAGTCCAGGCATACCGATAGTCATCTTAACGTATTCATCCATAACTAAAGATTCATAAATACCTTCAATCACATTTACTTTGCCATTACGTTGTTGATCTACAATACGATATTTACCGCCTTCTTTAACATCCGCTTCAATCTCTTTATTCGTTCTGGCTGATGTCATAAACCATTGTTTCAACAAATCTTTCTTTGTCCAAGCTTCGTATACTAACTCTGGAGAAAATTTATAAAGCTTTTCAATTTCAACTTCGACATGTTCATTCTCTACATTAAATTTTGCCACTGTTGTCCACCCACTTTCGCTCTTACTTTTATTTTAACGTATTTTTGCTCAGTTCCAAACATAGATGATCATCATTTTTAAAAGATTAGCGTTATACGGTGAGTACAACATGATCTGTTAATATAACAAGCCACCTTACTTGGCTACATCGATATATTGTTAAGCATTAATGTTTCATTTCTTGACTAGTGTTCTTTTTTTAGCTTTGGAAAATTAAATAAAATCGCAATAAGTCCGCATACACCTAATAATATAGGATAAATGCTGTATGGGAATAACATTAACGGTGAAATCCCAGCTACACCAGCCGCTGAAATGACTTGCGGGCTATATGGTAATAAACCTTGGAAGCAGCCTCCAAATATATCAAGAATACTTGCTGATTTCCTTGAATCTACATCATATTCATCTGCAATATTTTTAGCTAAAGGACCTGACATAATAATAGAGATGGTGTTGTTTGCCGTGGCAATATCTGCGACACTTACCAAACTCGCAATTCCTAATTCTGCGCCACGCTTTGATTTCACTTTAGAGCGAACAAATTGCAACAACCATTCAATACCACCATTGTGTTGAATAATACCGACTAAACCACCAATTAGCAACGCAATCATAGCAATATCTTCCATGCTTATAATACCTTTGGACACTGCATCTAGTAGCCCCATCCAACCGAATGAACCATCTATGAGACCAATGATTCCGGCTAATAATGTTCCGCCAATCAATACGATAATGACATTTACACCTAATAATGCTAATACCAATACTAAAATATACGGTACAACTTTAATTAGATTATAATCATAGTTTTTAGCATGATTTAAAGAAATGCCATTCGTTAAGAAATACAGAATAATAATCGTTAAAATAGCACCTGGCAATACAATTTTAAAGTTTACTCTGAATTTATCTTTCATTTTCGTATGTTGTGTTCTAACCGCAGCAATTGTTGTATCTGAAATCATTGATAGATTATCGCCGAACATTGCACCTCCAACAACTGTAGCCATTGCTAGCGCAGTTGGTACATCTGTCGCTTGTGCAAACCCGTAACCAACAGGTGCTATTGCAGCAACAGTCCCTACTGACGTTCCCATAGATATAGAAACAAACATACAAATCACAAACAATCCTACAATAATTAAATTTTCTGGGATTAATGATAGTCCTAAATTAACTGTCGACTTTACGCCACCCATTTTTTCAGCTGTATTTGAAAATGCACCTGCTAAAATAAAAATCAACATCATTAAAATAATGTTTGAATGGCCTGCACCTTTCGTGAAGACCTCAACTTTTTTAGCAAATGATTCTTTTCGATTCATTAATAACGCCACTATTACCGTTATCGTAATTGCAACATTTAATGGCATTGAAGTAAAATCACCTGTGATAATACCTACGCCTAAAAACAACGCCACAAATAATAACAAGGGGAATAATGCCCAAGCATTGCTCTTTTTATGTACTTCCATCCTTTTTACCTGCTTTCCAATTAAAAATACCTCTTTCTCACAAACGATGAAGAAAGAGGTTTTCATGTGCTTTACCTGCTTATCTTCAAACCATTACGGTTACTGGAATTGGCACATTCGAGATGTTGCCGAGGCTTCATAGGGCCAGTCCCTCCACCTCTCTAGATAAGTGATGCTTATTTACGTTTACGTTACAAGATAATCCTTAGTACGTCAATCATAAATTAATCAGGAGTCGTATAATATTTTTGATAAACAATCATTGCTACTGTAATAATAATCAAAACAATAATGCTAATAACAAGTAAAAGCCACCATTTAAGCATTAATGCAATAAAAATGAACACGATAGATACACTTACTAATATTAATGATATGACTTTAAATTGCTGTGCGCTTTGTTCAGAAATAACTTTCAGCTGTTTGTTTGATGGACGCGTATTTCTTATACTGATTCCCAGTATATTTTCTAATATTTGAACCAATACGATAGTTATTGCAAATATAATAATTGGTAAAACATCATAGCTCCCTATAGTTAATGTATAAATTACAAATCCAATGTAAAGTAACCCTGAGACAAAGGCTAAAAAGTATGCGACGTATTTGTTAAACTTAATGATATGCTTTTTAATATTTTGATGGGTAAACCATACATTCATAATAATCGCAACTGCTACAAATAATGTGAATACTATATATAATGGTAATTTTTGTTCAGGAAAAACAGTCGCTATTCCAAAAGCTAATGCTAAAATCAAAAATAATATAGCTCTAGATACTATTAATGCCATAATAACAACCCCTTTGTTTAATATCGAGTTTGCAAATTTACGTTTATCAGCATTTCTATGATCAGTACTTCTAAGGGCAGCGTTTCTATGTAATTTACATCATCTTAACATATAAATACTTCGCTATATAATTAAAAACATATCCTATTATTCTTTGTCCGTTCTGACGTCTAATATCTAACCTTAGGCATTTCACTTGTTAATGAATTTAACTTTCTTCCACTAACCGTCCCTAAACCCAATCCCGCAATAGATTTTAACTTTTTCGTTGTTGTCCTGACATCCTCATTAAGAAAGTTTATTCTGCTTAAAACTTATAATCCACACCCTGAGCAAACGCTCCTTATGACAGAGTATTAAAATAAGCCGATAAAGATACACACCTTTACCGACTATTTAAAATACACTTCACCAATTCATTTTAATTTACTTGATTGAAGTAGCTAAATTAATATTATGTTGTTCAATTAAAAGCTTCATACAAACCTAATCTATTTGCACTCCACCGCTAACACCGAACACTTGTCCAGTTGTATAACTTGATTCTTCTGACGCTAATAGCACATAAGTTCCACATAACTCAACAGGTTGACCTGCACGACCTAAAGGTGTTTTTTGACCAAATGTTGGAATTTTACTTTGAGGTTGTCCACCAGAAATTTGTAATGGTGACCAGAATGGACCAGGCGCTACACAGTTCACTCTAATTCCTTTTGGTCCTAATTCTTCTGAAAAACTTTTAGTTAGTGAAATAATTGCTGCTTTTGAAGCGGCATAATCATGAAGAATAGGACTAGGATTATAACCTTGTACAGATGATGTCGTCGTAATTGACGCACCCGGTTTTAAATATTCCAATGCTTTTTGAACTGTCCAAAATAGCGGATAGACATTCGTTTCAAATGTTTCTGTAAATGCCTCAGTTGTAAATCCATGAATATCATCATGATACTGTTGATGTCCAGCAACTAAAGTAACATTATCTAAGCCACCTAATTGTTGATATGCTTGTTCAACAAGGTCATAGTTGAACTGCTCATCTCTTATATCACCAGGAATTAGCACTGCCTTTTGACCACTTTCTTCAATCACTTGGCGTACTTCTTGTGCATCTTGTTCTTCACTCGGAAGATAGTTAATCGCTACATCTGCACCTTCTTTAGCATACGCAATCGCTGCTGCACGCCCTATTGCTGAGTCACCACCTGTAACTAACATTTTATAGCCTTGTAAGCGTTGATGACCTTGGTAAGACGTTTCGCCACAATCAGGTGCTGGCGTCATTTCAGATTGTAAACCCGGTACCTCTTGTTCTTGTTTTTCATAATCCGTTGTTTTAAATTTTGTTCTAGGATCTTGAGCTGCCATTTTTTAACATCTCCTTATTCGCTTAATGGTTATTATTTACCCAATCTTCCTAGGAACTTAATCATGATTACACTAAAAATTACTTTTTTCTTTATAAAAACAAGCTCGAATTACTCATGCAATAGTCTCTTTACAAATTCAACAAAATACTCAGGTACTTTTTCCATAATCCTTTCATCCGGTTTATATTGAGGATGATGTAAATCATATTCACTATGAGAACCAATTAACGCAAATACACTTGGAAAATGTTGACTATAACCTGAAAAATCTTCTCCAATCGTAAGCGGCTGTTCCATCATTTCCACCTTATATCCAACATGTTGGGCTACTGAAATTGCTTTATGCGTCAATGCCTCATCATTCATCACAGCGCCAGGTAAATGTGTATAATTTAAATTAATTTTCATATTATATGCTTGAGCTAACCCGTCCGCAATATCTTGTAATCGTGTTTCTACAAGCTTTCGCACCACAGGATCAAAACTACGCACTGTGCCTTGTACATACGCATGATCAGCAATGACATTCCAAGTATTACCACATGATATTTGTCCTATTGTTACTACCGCTTCATCAAACGCAGATAGATTTCTACTAACTATGGATTGAATACTATTAATCAATTGCGCCAACACAATAACTGGATCGTTGCATTGTTCTGGCTTTGCAGCATGACCACCCACGCCTTTAATATGAAACTCAAAACGATCTACTGCTGATGTAATTGCCTCTGTTTTGATTGCAAATGTACCTACCGAACGCGATGGGTCATTATGAAAACCCAATACTGCTTGTACATCTTGTAATGCATGTGTTTCAATAATTTTAAAAGCGCCATGTCCTAGTTCTTCTGCTGGTTGAAAAATGAATTTAACACGCCCAGTAAGAGTGCCCTCAATTTCTTTTAACTTTACAGCTGTAGCCAAAATACTAGCCATGTGAATATCATGACCACACGCATGCATCACACCTTCATTTTCAGATTTAAAATCCTGTTCAACAAGCTCTTGAATTGGTAAAGCATCAATGTCAGCCCGAACAGCTATACAACTCAGACCTTGCCCCACTTCAGCAACAAGCCCAGTCGCAAGTGGTAAGTCTAATATTCTAATATTATATTCTGTTAAAATATCTTTAATTTTTTGTGTAGTCTTAAATTCTTTATCGGATAGTTCTGGAAATTGATGAAAATACCTTCTCCAGGCAACAGCTTGATCTTTTAATCCCATCGGTCATTCCCCTTCCTTAAGTCAATGATATGTTGTCTACCCTACGATGATCGTCTTTAACTATTAAACGATGATTTCACAACAATGTACTCTTGTTAATTACTTTCGCTAATGATAGACAATTGTTTAATAATATCGTAACACTATTGTCAAACTATTCTAACTTTTATAATTAAGAATCTATATAAAAACGTGTTCTCGGATAAAGTTGTTTTCACAAATCACAAAAAGCTCTAAACATTAGTGTAAATCAATGCTTAGAGCTTTCTAATTATTTTATGCTTTAAAAGATAATGTGTTATCTACGATGACCTTACCGTCTTTAATAACTTTTTCTGCGTGATTGATACCAAAATGATATGGAATATATTCATGATTTGGTGCATCCCAAATTACTAAATTAGCCTTATCACCTGTGTTAATTGTACCCGCGTTAATGTCTATTGCTTTAGCAGCATTGACCGTAACAGCATTCCAAACTTCATTAGGTGATAGCTTTAATTTCAAGGCTGCAATCGCCATAACAAGTTGTAAGTTGTTTGTGACACTACTACCAGGGTTATAATCAGTTGCTAATGCAATCGCACCGTTATTGTCAAGCATGCCTCTTGCATCTGCATAATCTTCTTTACCTAAATAGAACGTCGTTGCAGGTAAGAGGACAGCTACAGTATCACTATTTCGCAACTTTTCTTTTCCTTTATCACTTGAAGCTACTAAGTGGTCTGCTGATATTGCTTGTTCATCAATTGCTAATTCCAGTCCGCCTAACGGATCAATTTCATCCGCATGTATTTTCACTTTAAAACCTGCTTCTTTTGCTTTTTGCATATAATGTTGCGATTGTTCTATTGTAAATACACCTGTTTCACAGAAAATATCCGCAAAGTCTGCATATTGTTTTACTTCCGGAAGTAACGCAATCATTTCTTCTAAAAATGTCTCATTTGAACTTGCCTCTTTAGGTACAGCATGAGGCCCTAGGAAAGTATGTTTCATGTCTAAATCATATTTCTCAGCTAAACGATTAGACACTTTCAATTGCTTCAGTTCATTTTCTCTATCTAATCCATAACCACTCTTACTTTCAACTGCAAGCACGCCGTGTTTAATCATAGTAAGCAAATCATGCTCTGCTTTTTTAAACAAGTCATCTTCGGATGTTTCTCTAGTAGCATTAACGGTAGATAATATGCCACCACCCATTTCTAATATTTCAAGGTAAGACTTACCTTGACGTTTTAATGACATCTCATGTTCTCGAGATCCACCAAATGTTAAATGTGTATGTGCATCTACTAATGCTGGGGACACTACCTTCCCACTAGCATCAATCGTCTCAGTCGCATCGTAGTCATCTGTATGTGTTCCAGCATATACAATTTTGCCATCTTTAATGACAACTGTTCCATTTTTCACAACATTTAATTCATCTAATTCCTTACCCTTCAAAGGTTTATCTGTTGATCTCGGTAAAATTAATTCTGCTATATGATTAATTATTAAATCATTCATTACTTATCACCTGCTTTATCAATCATTGGAATATGAATACCTTTTTCTTTAGCTGTTTGAATAGCGATGTCATAGCCAGCATCAACATGTCGGGCAACACCCATACCTGGATCAGTCGTCAATACGCGTTCCAATCTTCTTTCAGCACGCTCTGATCCATCTGCTACAACCACCATACCCGCATGAAGTGAATATCCCATGCCAACACCGCCACCGTGATGGAATGAAATCCATGAACCACCTGCAGCTGTGTTAATTAGTGCATTCAATACAGCCCAATCACCAACCGCGTCACTACCATCTTTCATACTTTCTGTTTCACGGTTAGGACTAGCAACTGAACCAGCATCTAAATGGTCTCGTCCAATCACAATTGGCGCTGAAATTTCACCATCGCGTACAAGACGATTTAAAGCTAAGCCCATTTTCGCTCTTTCTCCATAGCCTAACCAAGCAATACGTGATGGTAGTCCTTGATATGAGATTTTTTCTTCAGCTAAATCAAGCCATCTTAATAACTTTTCATTTTCCGGGAAAAGTTTGCGCATTTCTTCATCCGCACGCTCGATATCTTTTGGATCACCACTCAACGCAGCAAAGCGGAATGGCCCTTTACCTTCACAGAATAATGGTCTAATGTAAGCTGGTACAAAGCCTGGGAAGTCAAAAGCATTTTTCACTCCGTTATTGAAGGCTACTTGACGAATATTGTTACCATAATCAAATGCTACAGCGCCACGTTTTTGGAATTCAAGCATTAATTCAACATGCTTTGCCATTGAAGCTTGTGAGAGTTCAACATATTTTTTCGGATCTTTTTCACGTAATACTTTCGCTTCTTCTACAGAGTATCCTTGTGGCACATATCCATTTAGCGGGTCATGTGCACTTGTTTGGTCAGTAATAATATCAATTTCAAACCCTTTTTCTAGAATCGCTTGATGGATGTCTACAGCATTTCCAACTAACCCGATTGACAATCCTTCTCCACGTTCTTTCGCCTCTTCTGCTAATTTTAATGCTTCATCTAAATCAGCTGTTTTAACATCACAGTATTTCGTATCAATTCGCTTATCAACACGTGTTTCATCAACATCCACGCAAATTGCTACCCCATGATTCATAGTAATTGCTAACGGTTGCGCACCACCCATACCACCTAAACCTGCTGTTAGTGTAACAGTGCCTGCTAAATCTCCATTAAAGTGTTGATTACCTAGCTCGGCAAATGTCTCATAAGTACCTTGCACAATACCTTGAGAACCAATATAAATCCAACTACCGGCTGTCATCTGCCCATACATGATTAAACCTTTTTTATCTAATTCATTAAAATGATCCCAGTTTGCCCATTCAGGCACTAATACTGAATTTGAAATTAATACACGTGGCGCTTCTTCATGTGTTTTAAATACAGCAACTGGCTTTCCTGATTGTACTAACATTGTCTCATCTGATTCTAATTCTCGTAACGTTTTCTCTATTGCTTCAAAAGCTTCCCAATTACGAGCTGCTTTTCCAATACCACCATAAACAACTAAATCTTCTGGTCTTTCAGCAACTTCTGGGTCTAAATTGTTGTATAACATTCTAAGTACTGCTTCTTGTTCCCAACCTTTACACTCAATACTCAAACCTTTTTTTGCTTGAATTTTTCTCATAAAATTCGCTCCTGTTCTTTTTAGAAGTTAATTCCACTGAATTTAAAACGCTTACATCATTATCTTCAATATTCATTATAGTATGTTAAAATATAGCCAACAAATATAAATAAACTAATTATCCATAGCTTGAATCTATAAATAAAAGGAGCAAAATACATGAAAATTATTCAGTTAGAATACTTCTTGGCTATCGTGAAATATAATAGTTTTACTAAAGCTGCACAATTTTTACATATTAGCCAGCCATCTTTAACTGCTACGATTAAAAAAATGGAAGCAGATTTAGGTTATGACTTATTTACACGTTCAACAAAAGACATCAAGATTACCGAAAAAGGAATACAGTTTTATCGTTATGCGAGCGAATTAGTTCAACAATATCGATCCACGATGGAAAAAATGTATGATTTAAGCGTTACATCAGAACCAAGGATAAAAATTGGGACTCTTGAATCTACGAATCAATGGATTGCGAATTTAATTCGAAAGCACCATTCCGACTACCCTGAACAGCAATATCGTTTATATGAAATACATGACAAACACCAATCTATAGAGCAATTACTGAATTTTAATATTCATTTAGCTATAACAAATGAAAAAATAACCCACGAAGATATAAGATCCATTCCTTTATATGAGGAATCTTACATTTTATTAGCACCCAAAGAAACATTTAAAAATCAAAATTGGGTAGATGTTGAAAATTTGCCACTCATATTGCCAAACAAAAATTCTCAAGTGCGCAAACACTTAGATGACTATTTTAATAGAAGAAATATTCGTCCAAATGTCGTTGTAGAAACAGATCGATTCGAATCAGCAGTTGGATTTGTTCATCTTGGCTTAGGTTACGCTATCATTCCGAGATTTTATTACCAATCATTTCACACGTCCAATTTAGAATATAAAAAAATTCGTCCAAACTTAGGCCGAAAAATTTATATCAATTATCATAAAAAGCGTAAACACTCCGAACAAGTACATACATTCGTACAACAATGCCAAGATTATTTATATGGACTTTTAGAGGCTCTTTAACTTAAGTTATTAGAGCCTCTTATGCAGTTGCGCAGTCAACTGTATAATAATTTCATAACCAATTTTATGATTTCCATGTATAAATCATTAAATTCAGACCAGCAAACATAAATAAGCAGTAAGATGACTACAACTTAAGAGTCTTCTTACTGCAATTATCTTTCAAATATATCAACGTTAATATAACTTCTATTACGAAATACTCACATTCTGCCCTTCAATGCAAATTTCGTCACATATAAATATTTTTAATTATTTTAAAAAATGATGCACTAAATTAGCAACAAGCTTTGCAGTTCTATTGTCAGCGTCATATGTTGGATTCATCTCAGCAATACTAACTGAAGACACCTTATCACTTGGAATAATACGTTTTGCCAATTCAAGAACAGTATGTGGATACAAACCTAACACTGCCGGCGCACTTACCCCAGGCGCAAACGCACTATCAATGACATCCATACAAATCGTAAACATAATGACATCATGTTCATGTACAAAACGTTCAATCATATCTTTAATTGTTGGTGATACGTGACTCAATAATTCATCTGCAAAGACATAATCAATCTTTTTCTCTTTAGCATAATCAAATAAACTTTGCGTATTACCCCCTTGCGAAATACCAAGCACTAGATAATCTGTATTATCATCTTCTTCTAAAATTTGTCTAAAGCTCGTTCCAGATGTAGATTGTTGTTCAGCACGTGTATCAAAATGCGCATCAATATTTATCACACCAATAGATTGTGTTGGATAGACTTTACGTGTTGCTAAATATTGAGCATACGCAATATCATGTCCACCACCTAATAAAAACGTTTGTCTATGATTAACAATTGACTTCGCTGCAAGTGTTGCAAATTCTTTTTGAGTATCAATTAATTCCTCATGATCATGATAAACATTTCCGTAATCGACTAAAGTTTCACATTGATTCAAATCCGGCAAACCTGCAAATGCTTGTTTAATCGCATCTGGTCCTTCTTTTGCACCAATGCGCCCCTTGTTTAAAGCAACACCTTTGTCAACAGCATAGCCTAATATACCAACCCCTGATGGTGTACTACTTTTTTCCAATTTCGACAAATCTTCAAATGTCACTGTTTGAAAATGCCTGAATTTTTTCGGGTCTGTTTCACTATCTAACCTTCCAGTCCATAAATTTGGTTCACCTTGCTTGTACACAGCATTTCCCCCTCTTATTTATGTGGCTTTTTAACAATTAAAGTATAACGTACTACAAATTTTGAATTCAATTCATAATTAAAAAGTACTTATCTATATACCTTTTACCCCTATTTTCTATTCACTAACGAACACGAAAGCGATTTATGTTAATAAAATACGTCAAGACTATTACATTTTCATTAATATTAGCACAGACAATTTAACTCACGGCTTGTAATATGTATAATTGTTACAAAATGATATTTTGCTTGTTACCTAATGGAGGTTACATATAATGAAAAACAATAAAATTTCTGGTTTTCAATGGGCAATGACGATCTTCGTCTTTTTCGTTATTACAATGGCGTTATCCATTATGCTTAGAGATTTCCAGTCTGTCATTGGTGTCAAACACTTTATATTTGAAGTTACAGATTTAGCACCATTAATAGCTGCAATCATTTGTATAGTTATTTTCAAATATAAAAAGGTTCAGCTTGCTGGTTTAAAGTTCTCAATCAGCTTAAAAGTCATCGAACGTATTTTACTCGCTCTGATTTTACCTTTAATCATTTTAATTATAGGTATGTACAGCTTTAATACATTTGCTGATAGTTTTATCTTATTACAATCAACGGGCTTATCAGTACCCATTACACATATCTTAATTGGTCATATTTTAATGGCATTCGTCGTAGAATTTGGTTTCCGTTCATATTTACAAAACATTGTCGAAACGAAAATGAATACGTTCTTCGCAAGCATAGTTGTTGGTTTAATGTACTCTGTATTTTCAGCAAATACAACTTACGGTACAGAATTTGCAGCTTATAATTTCCTTTACACATTCTCATTCTCAATGATTCTAGGTGAGTTAATTAGAGCTACAAAAGGACGTACGATTTACATCGCAACAACATTCCATGCTTCAATGACATTTGGCCTTATTTTCTTGTTTAGCGAAGAAATCGGCGATCTATTTTCAATCAAAGTCATCGCCATTTCAACAGCAATCGTTGCAGTAGGATACATTGGTTTAAGCTTAATTATTCGAGGTATTGCTTATTTAACAACTAGACGAAACCTTGAAGAACTTGAGCCTAATAATTATTTAGACCATGTCAATGACGATGAAGAAACTAATCATACTGAGGCTGAAAAATCTTCTTCAAATATTAAAGATGTTGAAAAAACAGGTGTAGCTACTGCATCAACGATCGGTATTGCTAAAAATGATACTGAAAATACAGTGGCTGACGAACCAAGCATTCATGAAGGTACTGAAAAAACAGAATCTCAACATCACATAGATAATCAAACTGAATCTAATCATGATGAAGATCATGACATCACTTCGGAGTCAGTAGAATCAGTAGAATCAGTTAAACATGCACCACAAAGTGACGATTTAACAAACGATTCAAACGAAGATGAAACAGAGCAATCATTAAAAGAACCTGCGACTTATAAAGAAGACAGACGTTCATCAGTTGTAATCGATGCAGAAAAACATATCGAAAAAACTGAAGAACAATCTTCAGATAAAAACAAATAATAACAAAGCGCTTGCTAGCACCTCTTAAGAAGATGATGCTAGCAAGCGCTTTTCTATACTATATATTATTTTTCTAAAATTTTAACACCCTCTTGAGTGCCTACAATAACTTGATCTGCCATATCTAAGAAGTATCCTGTCTCAAACACACCTGTCAGATGAATTAAATACTCATGGAACTTATATGGGTCAATTCCTTTTGGTAACTTACAATCTAAAATATAATTGCCATTATCAGTTATAAATGCGACATCTTCGTTTACACGGCGTTCTACTTTTATATCAGCGTATGATTCAATTTTACGTAATATGTGATACCAGTTAAATTTATCCACCTCTACTGGTAACTTAAACGTCTCACCTAAGTATTGAACCATTTTCGTTTCATCGACAACCACAACAAAACGCGATGCCATTTCATCTATCACTTTCTCTCTGAACAGCGCACCACCGCCACCTTTAATTATATTTAAAGATGGATCTACTTCATCAGCACCATCAATGGCTAAGTCGATATGATCAACATCATTGATTTCGCATATTTTAATACCTAGTTCTTTTGCTAAAAATGCAATTTTATTTGACGTACATACACCTGTAATATTGTAACCACGTTCTTTTATTAGTTGCGCCATTTGAGGTAAGAGTAATTCCATTGTACTTCCTGTACCAATTCCCAGCGTCATGTCACCATTGATTTGACTTAAAACATCATTTAATGTCATTAACTTGAGTGCTTTGACATCTTTCATGAAGGTAGCCTCCCATATTTATGTAATCTATTCAATTCATATTTTACATGACTCGTATAAATTAACATACCCTTATTTCTAACATTTTTTAAACATATCAATCAGAATTTACAATTCTAAAAATTTTTTATAGTACAATATACTTTAACTTAACGTTAAGGAGAATGATATGATATCAATTCACGCAATTTCGACAGGAAAAATCCAAGATTTGCCTTATAGCTCGAAAAGACCGATGCGCTCTGCTTTAGATAAAACTAAGATTTCACAAACAACATGGTTATCTTCAACTGGTTTCACTGGTGATGAACAGGCTTATAAAGATCATGGTGGGCCACATAAAGCAGTTTGTGGGTTTAGTAAACATAACTATGCACTGTATCAAGATGATTTACCTTCACTACCTACTCATGCGATGTTTGGAGAGAATTTAACATTTGATTATTTAGACGAATCTGATGTTTACTTTGGTAATCAATATCGTTTAGGTGAAGCGTTAATTGAGGTTTCTGAAATTAGAGAACCATGCTGGAAAATTCAAGCAAAATATAATATTCCTGATTTAGTGAAGCGCATGTCTACATCTGGTAAAACAGGTTTCTATTTCCGGGTATTAAAACAAGGCTATGTATCTCCAAATGATCAGCTTTACTTAATACAAGAAGCACCAATCGAACATCGTTTATCTGTACAACAGCTTAATGACCTATATTATAATGATAGACAAAATCAAGATATGTTACGATATGCACTAAACAATCCATTTCTGTCACCAACAAGACGCGATAAACTTCAAAAAATGTATAACAGAACATTGAAATAATTACCTTTCATTATAAGTGTTAAATGAACTTTTCAAAACAAAAAGGAATCAACTTACACATCGTTTGTATAATAGTCTTATCTATAACTACTGATGCTATTGATTCCTTTTTTATGTTATATATTTTCTTTATTTCAAACTGTATATTAATGATGTCACTTCATTTGATACGATTCTTGATAACCTATTCAAAATTCCGCCAAATAACATAAATATTATATAAATGCCGATACTTTTAATCATTTTCTACTTTTTCTTCGATACGGAAACTTGTTTTCGAATTGAACACTTCACCAGCTTTTAAAATTGACGGTGCTTTTTCACCATATAAATTAATATCATTTGGTAAAAATTGTGTTTCTAATGTAAAACCAGAATGTGGTTTATAAATATTAAATGGACTATCCCACTCATCAGGCTGATTAAAAGTAAAGAATACAACATGAGGCATATCTGTATCGACCTCTAACATAAATTCATGATTTTCAACATACATTTTATGTTCACCAACTGTAAATGGGTGATCGAGACCACCAAAACGTGTCATTTGTTGGCTTAATTGCGCATGTTGTGATGTAAAAATATCACTCAATTTTATCTTGTTATCTTCAAACACTTCATGTAAATCTAGAATATCACCTGTAACAATATTTCGCTCATCTAATACATACATATCTAATTGATTACTTGAAATGCGATGATTATCAACGACATTATTATCTCGATTCAAATTGAAGTACACATGATTCGTAGGACTAAACAATGTGTCTTCTGATGCAACTGCTTCGTATTCAATCGACCATTGGTGATCCGCATCATAAATATGTGTAATCGTCACATCGATATCACCCGGGAAATGATCATCAGCTGATTTCAACACCGTCTTAAATATCACTTTAATTTGAGCAATTTCATTTCTAATTTCATAATCAAATAACTTATTGTCCAAACCATGACATCCACCATGTAAATGATGTTCGCCGTTGTTTTTTTCTAACTGATATTCTTTACCTTTCAACTTAAATTTAGCATTATCAATTCTACCGCTATATCTTCCTATAGAAGCACCAAATTTAAAAGGATTACTATGATAAAATTCATCCGCTTCAACAACATTTCCAAGAACAATATTATTATCATGATATTTCCAAGACACTACTCTTGCTCCATAATTCGTAAAAATAATTTTAGTTTCATCATTATCAATTTTGATTAAATCTACACCTTGTCTTTGGTGCTCAACTTCAACTATCATTTTTACTTCTCCCTTCTAACCACAAGTGTTCAAGCTCTGCTGGGCAGCAACATTACTAAAACACCTACAATACAAATGATTGCACCGATAACATCATATTTATCTGGCATTTGTTTATCTACGACCATCGCAAAAATCAAACTCATGATGATAAATACGCCACCATATGCTGCATATACTCTTCCGAATGATGGAAATGATTGAAATGTCACAATGACTCCATATAACATGAGTATCACACCGCCTATTAGCCCAACAAGTGAAGACTGTCCTTCCCTAAGCCACAGCCAAATCAGGTATCCCCCACCTATTTCACATAAGCCAGCTAATATAAATATAAAAATCGGATATAACATGAAATCACTCCATCACACATTTGCTACCAATAATCTTTCGGCTACATATCATTTGTTTACATTTCTTCTTACTTCACATTCCCATTTTAAAAAGTTCGTTTTCACATTCATATTGTACACTTTTTTAGACATTATTCTATAGCTAAATATAAAAAAATAAGAGTAACACGCTTTCATCATCATTTTATATGATAAATGTGTGTCACTCTCATCAATTTTATTTTTTAAATACACGTTTCATTGAATTAAATAAGCCACGTTCAAATGTAAGTACTGAATCTTTATATGTTTTAATTGCAATCCATATCAAGACAGCTACCATTACAATTGAGATTAATGAACTTAAGATGACTTCATGTATTTGAAGCCCTGAAGTTTGAGCGCGTACAACTAATTGAAATGGCGCTAAAAACGGAACATAACTTGTGATTAAAGCAAGTTGCCCATCAGGATTATTTATCGTGAATATCGCGATATAAAATGCAATCATACCAAGTAATGTCAGTGGCATCAAAGATTGATTTAAATCTTCTATTCTAGATGTTAATGATCCGAGAATGGCTGCAAGTAATACATACGCCATAATTCCAACAATACTACTTATAATTCCGACAATAATAATTTGCCAAGACAATTGATTCATTTCCACGTTAAAACCTTGTAGCAAGTCTTTTAAGTCAAAGGCAAAAATGCATATAACTGCCATCAATACAATTAAAATAATCTGAGTCACGGCAACTGCTATAACGCCTAAAATTTTAGCGAAAATATGTTGGATTGGTGAAATACTTGTAATAATCATTTCAATGACACGTGATGTTTTCTCACTAGCAATTTCCATAGCTATTTGAGATGCATAATTTAAAACAATAAAGAACATTAGAAAGATAATGCCATAAGCTAAAGCATAGTTGAAAATCTTTTGTCCTTCTGATACTTTATCGACTTCATCATTAGAAATCACCTTATTATCAACTTTACTTTGTGCTTGTAATTTTTGTAAGTCTTCTTTGTTGATATTTAATTCCCCGGCTACCATATTTGTTTGAATAGCTGTAAGCAGTGCTTGTACTTTTTGTAAATCTTCATGACTTACTCGCTTCTCACTAATGATTGTCCCTTGTAACGAGCGATTTTGATTCACCTTGATAATATAAGCTTTATCAAGTTTATGTTTTTTTACTTCTTTTTCAGCATCTTCTATAGAAACTTTAGTAAACTTAGCATCACTATGAAATGTATTCGCCTGTTGCTTGAAAACCTTATATATTTGTTCATTCGGTGCCGCTACACCAATTTTATCTGGACCATCATCAAACATGTTAATAATCTTATCAATGTTAGATAGGCCAATCATTAAGGCAGCAATGATAATCATAAAAATTACAAATGATTTAGCTTTAATTTTTTTGATATATGTCAAAGTAAATGTCGCCCAAAACTTATGCATCCTTGCCACCAACCTTCTCAATGAATATATCTTGTAATGATGGTTCTACAACTTGGAATCGTTTAACATAACCTTGATGTGCCACAACTTGATAAATATCTTTGGCTACGTCTTCATTCTCAATCGTCAATTGAAGACCTTGCTTCATGTTTTCACTATGAATGATGCCTCTAATGTGTGTTAAATCTGGTAGTGTTGTTTCTGATTCAATGACAACTTTCTTGTTACCATTAGATGCACGTACATGATTGATATCACCAGAAACAACAAGTTGACCTTTATCTAAAATACAAACATCATCACATAATTCTTCAACATGTTCCATACGGTGAGAACTATAAACGATTGTACTGCCCCAATCATTTAAGTCTTTAACTGCTTCTTTTAATAACTCAACATTAACTGGGTCTAGACCACTGAAAGGCTCATCTAATATTAGTAATTCTGGTTTATGTAACATACTTGCTAACAGCTGAATTTTTTGTTGATTCCCTTTTGATAGACTATCAATTCGTTTTTTACGGTTTTCAGTAATATCAAAACGCTCAAGCCAATACCATATTTGCTGTTGTATTTCTGTTTTTGACATTCCCTTTAAAGTTGCCAAATATTTCAATTCTTCTTCAACTGTCAATTTCCCATGTAAACCGCGTTCTTCCGGTAAATAACCAATACGATTGTACATTGTTTTATCTAGTTTTTTACCGTTATACGTAATGTGTCCTTCAGTTGGTTCACTTAAGCCTAAAATCATACGAAATGTCGTTGTTTTACCTGCACCATTTCTTCCTAGAAAACCTAACATTTTGCCTGATTCTAACTCTAATGACATATCATTTACTGCCGTCATCTTACCAAAACGTTTCGTAACATGCTCAATTACAAGTCCCATCTTTTGCCTCCTAAAACAATATGTATTTATCTTAATATAACATTTCTATTCTCTATAAATACAATATTTTTAAAGTGAATTTATTTTTAAAATTTCTGAAATTGAAATATTTAAATAGTATCTTCTTTGCATGTTAAGTATCATGAGCGCTAGATATGCTTTTTTCCATGCCTTTATTGCCTTATTGGTAAAAAAAATATCCCAGCAACAATCTGCTGAGATATCTATATCATTACAATTGATTATCTGTTTCTTCCGGTTTTTTCGGTGTTTCAGATGTCACTGGTTGATTTTTAATTGAAGATGGGTATTTTGGGCTTTCGCCATATTTATTTGCCGGCTTACTGTCAAAGCATAGGAATACTATCATTGTAACTGTAAGTCCAAAATAAATAAGATATAGAAGTACTAACAAAATAACAATTCCAATTGGCATAAACATAAAATCATTATCATAATATGATTCGATAAACTGCACCACTATAGAGAATACAATACTATATGCACACATTATAATAGGCAATACCATTGTTCTTGATATATCGTGGAATCTTCGGACGCTTAATGCCAAATTGGGAATAAAGGTTGCTAAAGAATAAAGAAGCATATATATAACTGTAAGTATTAATATCATCACACCAAACATAGATAATACTTTAGCATCTATTTCATCACCTATACCCACAAATACTGCTCCCATAAAGAACACGAAGAAAGCAGGAAGTATAAATATTAAATGCCACAACATCATATACCAATATTCACTACGTCTTGATCTCCCCTTAAAATTTACATAATTTTTCCAAAATAATACGAATGATTTCATAAAACCTACTTGAGGTAATTGTTCCATTGTAATCTCCCTTTCGTTAATCATATTTATATTTTTAATTATTATTACCGTTATAATTTACAAGATTCATTATCAAGCCACTTCATTTCAATCGTCATTCACTTTGGAAAATGAACTTTATATTTCATCACTAGTTAAATGAAAACCCGCTACAAGTACGCATCTATATGGAGACTCATTTGAAAGTCAACGCTTCGTTAACTATACTAAAAATATGTCACACTGTAATGTTCACGTTTAGAAGAGTCTCAATCTATGCAAATAAAATATTCCATAACAAAGTATATACTTTACATTTTTATAATTCTTAACAATACTATTTTAACAAACATTTACCACAATAAAAATATCTTTTTCATTTTTATTTAAATTAATCATATAATTGTGAGGAGAATATTATGGATTTCGTTAATAATGATACAAGACAAATTGCTAAAAACTTATTAGGTGTCAAAGTGATTTATCAGGATACCACTCAAACGTATACAGGCTACATCGTGGAAACGGAAGCATACTTAGGTTTGAATGATCGTGCGGCTCATGGCTATGGTGGTAAAATAACACCTAAAGTTACGTCATTATATAAACGTGGTGGTACAATTTATGCACATGTCATGCATACGCATTTACTCATTAATTTTGTAACAAAATCTGAAGGTATACCTGAAGGCGTACTTATCCGTGCAATTGAACCAGAAGACGGTTTATCCGCTATGTTCCGTAACAGAGGTAAGAAAGGCTACGAGGTAACGAATGGCCCAGGAAAATGGACTAAGGCATTTAACATTCCACGGGCTATCGATGGCGCTACGTTAAATGACTGTAGATTGTCTATTGATACTAAGAATCGTAAATATCCTAAAGATATTATTGCTAGTCCACGAATCGGTATTCCAAATAAAGGTGATTGGACACATAAATCTTTACGTTACACAGTGAAAGGTAATCCATTTGTGTCTCGCATGCGTAAATCAGATTGTATGTTTCCCGAAGATACTTGGAAATAAATGTCATCTTTCATTGATTACTATCATGAAAATGAAATCTATCTCCTTATAAGTCAATCAATCGTGCCGTCAACATGCGGATGGGTTGATTGTTTTTCTTTGTATCCATCATACTTTTTGATTCATCTCCTCTTTTTGAACTTGTTCTTAATTTTAAAATATAACAATAGAATTATTTATAATTATTAAATTTAGATACATTAATATTATTGATATTATTTTCAAAAACTAGAAATATTGATTTATTGCATGTATAATGTTAAAAGTGCCCTTTTATAACGCTTACATATAAAAGCTTATTTAGGGAGAGGGATATTCAACAAGGGGGATTTGAAAATGATAGAACTTAATGCAATTACAACATTATGTTTAGCCTGTATACTTTACTTACTTGGTAAAGCTATCGTTAATCACGTTAATTTTTTAAAACGCATTTGTATACCAGCACCAGTGATTGGCGGCTTAATCTTTGCTATTTTAGTTGCGGCTTTGGATTCATTTGGCATGGTTAAGATTAAATTAGATGCTTCATTCATTCAAGATTTCTTCATGTTAGCATTCTTTACGACAATCGGTCTTGGTGCATCATTGAAATTATTTAAATTAGGTGGCAAAGTCTTGCTATTATACTTTATGTTTTGTGCTATCATTTCAGTTATTCAAAACATAGTTGGTGTATCACTAGCAAAAGTATTAAATATTAAACCGTTACTAGGATTAACAGCTGGTTCTATGTCTATGGAAGGTGGTCACGGTAATGCTGCCGCTTATGGTAAGACAATTCAAGATTTAGGTATTGATTCAGCACTGACAGCGGCTCTTGCAGCTGCAACTTTAGGTCTTGTATTTGGAGGGCTTATCGGCGGACCAGTTGTAAAATTTTTGATCAAACGTTATAACTTAAAGCCTCAACATAGTGACGATACATTTAAAGATTATAGCCAAGTAGCATATAACGAACATTTACATAGTAAATTTAATGCCACTGAAGTATTCTTCATTCAATTTACAATCGTTGTATTCTGTATGGCAGTTGGAAGTTATTTCAGTCATTTGTTTACAGCTCAAACAGGGATTAATGTTCCAATTTACGTTGGCTCATTATTTGTAGCTGTTATTGTCCGAAATATCTCTGAAAGTTTTAATTTTAATATTGTAGATTTAAAAATTACTAATCAAATTGGCGATGTCGCATTAGGTATTTTCTTATCTCTTGCGCTAATGAGCATTCAATTAATCGAAATTTATAAACTTGCTATACCTCTTATTATTATCGTTTTAGTTCAAGTTGTCGTTATGATTTTATTTGCTGTTTTAATTTTATTTAGAGGTTTAGGAAAAGATTATGATGCTGCAGTAATGGTAGGTGGTTTTATCGGGCATGGGCTTGGTGCAACGCCAAATGCCATGGCAAATTTAGATGTTATCACTAAAAAATATGGAAACTCACCTAAAGCATATTTAGTTGTACCTATTGTTGGTGCATTCTTAATCGATTTAATAGGTGTTATAGTCATTATGGGATTCATTCAATGGTTTAGTTAAACACCCAACTCATAAATAAAAGAGGAGGCTTTCGCCTCCTCTTTTATTTATCCTCGATGTATATTCAAGTTACGTTGTTCTATCCATGACAATATTTCCGGACTAAATACGATTTGTTTTTGTGTTAAGTCGTCAATATTTTTAGCATCTAACATCGTCATTATTGATTTCATGTGTTCAATAAATGATTCTACATAAGCTACTGTATGTGCAATGCCATTATTTTCAACTTGATTTAAAAACGGACGTGACATACCAGTTGCCTTTGCACCAAGTGCTAAACTTTTAATTGCATCGAGTGGTGTACGTAAACCACCACTCGCGAAAACTGAAATTTCGCTTTGATAAGCCGTTGTTTCAAGTAATGACTCAACTGTAGACTGTCCCCATGATGATAAGTAATCCATATCTTTATTTGCACGACGTTCATTTTCAATATCTACAAAGTTAGTACCACCTTTGCCACTAACATCGACATACTTAACGCCTATTTGTTGTAAGTCATGCATTAATTCTTTACTCATACCAAATCCAACTTCTTTTATAATGACTGGAACAGACACTCGTGATACAATCGACGCTATATTATCTAACCAAGTCACAAATTCACGATTCCCTTCAGGCATAACTAATTCTTGAGGAGAATTAACATGGATTTGTAACGCTTGTGCCTCAAGTAATTCAACTGCTTCCAAAGCCTTTTCTACTGGTACGTCCGCACCAACATTGCTAAAAATCATGCCTTCAGGATTCATTTTTCGCGCAATCGTAAATGTCTCAGCCATGCGTGGATTTCTCAATGCCGCATGTGTTGATCCAACTGCCATCGCTAAGCCAGTTTCTCTTGCAACTACAGCTAGCTTTTCATTGATGTTTTTCGTCCACTCGCTACCACCCGTCATTGCATTAATATAAACCGGATATGCCATCGTTAAGTCAGATGTCTGTGATGTCAAATCGATATCATTTACATTAATTGATGGGATAGAATGATGCACAAAACGCATCTTATCAAAATCTGAATCCATTGCGTCAGATTGGGCCATTGCTATTTCAACATGTTCATTTTTTCTCTGTTCTCTTTGAAAATCACTCATGATTAAACCTACCTTTTCGTCATTTCTAATTTAAAACCATTTTTTACGTCTGAAAAAGATGATTAATACGACAGCTATAACAAACATTACAGCTAAGCAAATATAATATCCATAATGTAAATGTAATGCCGGCATATTTACAAAGTTCATACCATAAATCCCAGCTATGAATGTTAACGGTGAAAATATAACTGATACTAACGTTAATACTTGCATAATACTATTCATTCTAAATGATGTGTATGACTCAAAGTTTTCTCGTATTTCGTTTGTCATTTCTTGAGCAGTACGAATGATATTACGTTGCTTAATCAAGTGGTCATCGATATGTTGAATGTATAGCGAATGTTTATTATCTATAATCAAATCACCATTTTGTTTCATTGTATCAATTAGCTCTTGCATAGGAAACAGTACACGTTTTACTTTAATCAAATCCGAACGTAACTTAAAAACACTATCCATGACCATTTTATTAAAGCGATCATCTACATGGCGGTCTTCAAAATGATAAACACTATCTTCAAGTGCATATACAAAGTTGAAATATTTATCAACCATCATATCTAAAATTAATATGACGACATCTGCACAATCTAATTCTGCATCTAATGTATTCATATACTTATAGACTACTTTATTTAATGATTCCAACGTTTGATGATGATATGTTACTAATACATTGTCTTGTATAAAAATATTTAGTGCTATTGGTGAATAGTTTGACCCCATAATACTATGGAATACTAAGTATTGATAATCTTTATAAGATTTATATTTAGCTCGTGGCATACCGTTAATTGCATCATCCACTTCTAAATCATTAAAACTAAAATGTGCTTTAAACCATTCATTTTCTTGTTCATTCGGTTCATCAAAATCATACCAAACAATAGTCGCATCTTTTGGTATATCTTTGATATCATCAACTACTTTAAACGGTTCGTATGTAGTTTGATACCGTATCGTTAAAGCCATCGATACTCCCCCTAAATAACAAATTCTCTATTATTTTATCATGAATTAAATAACGTGTATGTCTTAATTTATTTTAGTATGATAGTTACTAAGGAGATGGTTATTATCAAACAACTTTTTACACATACTCAAACCGTAACATCTGAATTCATTGACCATAACAATCATATGCATGATGCAAATTATAATATCATTTTTAGTGACGTTGTGAATCGTTTTAATTACAGCCACGGTCTTTCTTTAAAAGAACGCGAAAATTTAGCATATACGCTATTTACACTAGAAGAACATACGACATACCTCTCAGAATTGTCTCTTGGCGATGTATTTACTGTTACTTTATATATTTATGATTACGATTATAAGCGGTTGCATTTATTTTTAACATTAACTAAAGAAGATGGTACACTAGCATCAACAAATGAAGTAATGATGATGGGAATTAATCAGCACACACGTCGTTCTGATGCTTTTCCTGAATCATTTTCAACACAAATAGCACACTATTATAAAAATCAACCAACTATCACTTGGCCTGAACAATTAGGACATAAAATAGCAATTCCACACAAAGGAGCATTAAAATGACAGATGCATTACAACAAAAGATTCATATCGAATTACTAGATTTATTAGATGATGTTAAGTTTGAATTAACAGAATTAAATGCACAAAAAGGGTTATACATTAACGGACCAGCAAATCAGCTACTTAAGCGTGGCGTACATATGGCTTATGTTCAAGGACAAAAGCAAGCTATCGATAATATTATGACTATTGTGGAACAACAGCTTGAAGATCAACATTTCCTAGAACATTATGATAAATTTCAAAATGAGGTTGCTCATCGCAATTATGATAAAACAGCTAACTTTGCAGAACTTAGTGATATTCCACGTCAATTCGATAATTTTTTAGATCAGTTTTATCAAATTAAAGGGCAATACTTTATCATCACACATATCAATACACTTATTGGTGATTTTCACTCAGAAGCTCATTAACAATTAGTCTATATAATCCTTGCTATATTTTCAAAAACAAAACCCAGTTGCGTTTTCATGTCAAATATCTTCTTCCATGAAATCGTAACTGGGTCAATTGTACGTTATTAGTTATTTTGTGTTACATCCTCATCTATCGATTTGGCAATTTGTTTAATAGCTTTATGTGATTGTCTAATTGGATAAATTGGAAAATCATGTACCATCTTAGGATAATCATAAAACTCAATGTATTGATGATGTTGCAACATCATTTGTTCGAATAGCTTCATATCAGGATGTGTCATTTCACGTCCACCACCAAACATATAAACTGGTGGTAATCCTTCTATTGTGCCATTAATCGGCGATATGCGCTTATCTGTTAATGGTAGGCCATTCGCCCACTTTTTCATAATCTCATTGACACCAAACTGACTTAGAACCGCATCTTGTTCGATTAAAGCGTCCGAAATATCTTTATTAGATAGTGTTGCATCTAAAATTGGTGAGATTAAATACAATTTATTCGGTAATGGCTGTTGATTGTCTAAAAGAGATTGTACAAAGGATAATGCCAGTGCACCACCTGAACCATCACCCATGACTACGACATTTTGATGGCCTACTTCAGATACTAATTGATCATAAACACGTTGTATCGCTTGGAAAGTGTCGTCAATATGAAACTCTGGTGTCTTTGGATAGATAGGCAGTACAACCTCATATAATGTACTTAAAGTGATTTTATCCAACAATCTCCAATGGAACGGTGATGGTTGTAGTGCATTGAATCCACCGTGAATATATAAAATTTTCTTATCAATTTGATGTCTGAAATTAAAGCGAAAGACTTGCATATCATCTAATGATAATTTTTCTAAATTTGCTTTAACATTTAATATTGAAGGCTGCTTATGTTTTTTTCTATTTTCAATTTCTCTTTTATAAAAAAATCTTTCAACATCTTGATCATTTTTAAACATAATCGAGCGATTGTGAAGCAAATATTTATTGACAACGCTATTCATAACACGGTTTCTAATCAATGTCTTAACCTACCTTTATATATTTTATGTATCCAATGATTGTCTATCCCCTACATTCTTTGCCAAAAAAAGTATATAATGTAGAAGATATTTTCTTTTTCACTTTCAAATTTAAGACTACAATTGAACAGTGATTTTTCATCATTATAACAGACAACTAGACATATTGATAAGTAAAGAAAAGAACTTTATACGGAGGTGCCTTGCATGACAAATCCAAATCAACGATTAGAACCATTTGATGAGACATTTCAACAACCGAATATTCATCGTGGTAAGCGATATGGTAAGAAAAAACGTTCATTGGTAAGCATGATTATTCAAATCATTGTTGTTATATTAACCGCAATCGCTGGATACAGCATGTGGAAACAACCCATTTTTAATATTGTCTTCACCAAAGAATCTGTAGATTTTGATAGCATTAAAAATTTTAACGAGACAATTGGAAAAATGCATCAATTAAATATTAATTTGGGTAATATCAATGATTTACAACAAGGAATCGATCGCTTAATTTTAGTCTTTAACGGTTTCTTTATTTTATGTATCGTTAGCCTAGTCATAACAATACTGACAATTGTATTTAATCGCACAGTTCTAAAAGTAGTAAATATTTTAGTGTTAACAATTATGTTAGTCATTACATTGTATTTCAGTTATATTATTAAAGCACTCGCACAAGAAATTGCAGATGCTTTAAAAAAATATTATTTAAATGTACCACCAGATCAAGTGATTACAGAAGCTGACGCTATTCATAACGGCATCATTTTACTGGGCTGTAGCATCGGTTTACTTGTTATAAGCTTATTCTTCCGTAATCGCATGCCTCGTTTAAAATAATGTTATATAGTAGGGATTGGGACAGAAATGTTATTTTCACAAAATTCATTTCGTTGACCCACTTCCTGCTTTTTCTTTATTAATGACCTACTACGTCAATGCCAGATTTTAATATAATTCCTCTAACATTTTACAAATCAACGAATAAAAAAAGTATCGATAACCATATATTGGCACCGATACTTTAAAAATCATGTCCCCACAACATAATTTTTGATTAGTCACACTTCAATTAATTTATTTTATTTATTCATGATTGATACTATTATCTGCGTCTATCTTTTGAGCCGTAGCTTTTGCTTTTTTGTTGCTTTGTAAAAATAAGCATAAAATTAAAGCGATGATGCTAAATATCGTTGCAACTATAAATGCATCATTAATTCCTTCAACTGTTGCTAGTTTATTTACAAATTGTAATAACACTTTCATTGCGCCTTCTTGACCACCATATTGCGATGCTAATTCACGCATATGATCTTGTACAACAGGATTCGTTTTATCTAACTCTTCCCCAAAAGCTGATAAATGTTGTGTAGTTTGTGTTGTCATTACAGTAACCAAGATTGCTGTTCCTATAGAACCAGCTAGTTGACGCATCGTATTTAAGAAGGCATTACCATGGGAGGCAAGTCGTCCCGGCAACGCATTAATAGCTGCTGTTACCATTGGCATCATAATAAATGCCATACCGAATGAACGTAGTACATAGATGCCCATGATTGTCATATATGGCGTATCCATATTCAATTTAGTTAATTCCCATGTTGCATAAGTCATGACAGCAATACCAAAAATGGCTAAAGGTTTTAAACCAATCGTGTCTAACAACTTACCAGCAAATGGTCCTAGTAGACCCATAATTAGAGAACCAGGTAATAATAACAACCCGGAATCTAATGCTGAGAAACCACGTAAATTTTGTAAGTAAATTGGTAATAAAATCATACCACCATACAAGCTCATCATTACAACCATATTAATTACTGTTGTTAGTGTAAATGTTGGAAATTTCAATACTTCTAAATTCAACATTGGTGCTTTCATTCTTAATTCTCTTATTACAAATAGAATAATAAAGATAATACCAATCGCAAACATTGTTTCTATCTCAACAGAACCCCAGCCTTTGTTACCCGCTTCTGAAAAGCCGTATAACAAAGCACCAAAACCAATCGTACTAAAAATGATGCCTGGGATATCAGCTTTAGGGTTTGTTGTATATTGATATAACTTAAACCATATAAAACCAACTAAGATTGCAATAATTCCGATAATGAACATACCGTAAAACATCACATTCCAATGGTAATTTTGTACAATATAACCTGATAATGTTGGGCCGATTGCAGGTGCTAAAATCATTGCGATACCCATTGTACCCATGGCAGCACCACGTTTTTCAGGTGGATAAATTGTAATAATAACAATTGAACCTAATGGCATTAGTACACCTGCACCAATGGCTTGTAATACACGTCCAACCATCATGATTGGGAAATTCATTGAAATTGCACATATTAATGAACCAATTGTAAAGAGTACTAACGCAACTAAAAATAATTTTCGATATGAATATTTATTAAATAGATACGCCGTAATTGGTATTAAAATACCATTTACTAACATGAATCCCGTCATCAACCATTGCCCTGTTGACGCAGAAATATTAAATTCCGTATTAATTTTTGGCAAAGCAACATTTAATAATGTTTGGTTTAAAATCGCAATAAACATACCGAATAATAATGCCGCTAATATTTTACCGCGTGAAACACCCTCACCAAAAATAAAGTTTTTATGTTCTTTTTTAATTTTCTCATTTACTTTATATTCTTCTGATTCAGGATTTTTAGCAGCAAATGCTACATCATCCTTATTATCATTGAATAATTCTTGATCTTGTTCAGACCCCTCTGTCTGTTTGTTTAGACTAACTTGATTCTGATTATCTTGATTGTCAATACGTGCCTCCTCACGAGCCGTATGTTGTGACGACTGATCAGTAGTTTTGTCTAAATCACTTGCTTTAAATTTAGATTGATTTGATTGACGTGTTGCAAAATGTTGTTCCTTTTGTTGGCGTTTTGCTTTTCTTCTAGATCTTATTAAAAATAAATTGATCACACCAACAATAATGAGCGCTAAAACAATGTAACTTATAATGAAGGTCGTAGTCATTTAATGACCCCCTTAATTTTTATGGATTTTTACTTCAGCGTTCATTCCAGGAACAACTTGTTTAGACGGTTCTGATTCTAGAGTAATTTTAACAGGTATAACTTGAGATACTTTAGTATAGTTACCGTCACTATTTGATGATGGCATTAATGAAAAGCTTGCAGCAGTAGCTTTTCCAATACTATCAACTTTACCTTTAATAGAAGCTTTTTGACCGTCAATAGTCACATCAACATCTTTACCAACTTCAACATCTTTAATATCTTTTTCGTCAATATTTGCAGTTACATATAAATCATCTAAATTATAAGCATATGCAATTGGATTGCCTGCTTGTACCATAGAACCTTCCATGCCATCTAATTTAGCAATTGTACCTTTTTGTGGCATTTTAAGTTCCATATCTTTAGTTTCGCCATCTTGACCTTGAACAGTAACTGTTGCTACTTTATCACCTTTATCAAGTTTATCACCTTGCTTAACATTTAGTGATTTGATTTGCCCAGAAGCTGGACTTGCTATTTTAATTTGATCGCCATTTACTTTAGCATTATCAGTTGTTATATAACTTGTTGTTTTATTCCAGAAATAAAAACCAGCAATCCCAATTGCTAGCAGTACAACAACCGTAATGACATTAATTAATATCATCTTTTTCATGAAACATTTCCTCCTATTTGCTTTTAAAATTCACTTAATTTATTATAGAGACATGATAACTAAAAAAACACCAACAATTTTTATAAGAGTGTTGGTTAAAATTCACAAAGGTGTAACAATATGAAACGACAAGCCAAAATAGAAATTCAAAACGCACTTGTTGATTTGATGGCTGAATATCCTTTTCAAGAAATATCCACTAAAATGATTTGCGCATATTGTAATATTAATCGTTCTACTTTTTATGATTATTACAAAGATAAATTTGATTTATTGGATACCATCAACTCAAAGCATAAAGAAAAATTCCAATTTCTTCTAAGCGCGCTACATCATAATTTCGAAAATATTAAACAGGATAAGCTTAAACTTTATAAATTCTTCATTATTATTGCTAAGTATATCAAGCGCAATGAGCAGTTTTTCAAAGACATTTTAGTTACCTATCCAATGAAAACATTATTCATAGACTATATAAATTTAGCGAGAGATTACTATCAACAAATTATGAATGACTATAGTACTACAGTAACCAATAAACAACTTTATGTTACATATATCATAGGCGGTCAAGCTGGGGTATTTATTAATTGGCTTTCGAATGGTTGTAATGAATCACCTGAAGAAGTTGCTGACATTTTATTGGCTAATACGATTAAACTTCAAAACCAATAATACGGTTTCATTCTAATAAAGAAATGCTATAAAACAATCAGATAAAGTTAAACCAAATGGACAGATAATAGTACACATGTAACGGTGCTATCAATACAAAAATGCCGAGATTTCCACATAATAATCTCGGCATTTTTATTTTTGATGCTAAATTCATAGGTCTATGAATAGCTCAAGTTTTGTTTTTTAATTTTTTAATTCAATATAATAGAAGAAACTATGTTTATCATCGATTTGTTTTAAATACCTTCATATTATAAATCTGTAAAATAATTAATATAACTGCTGTAGCTATTATAATAATTATGTAAGGTATAGGATTATCTTCACCTTTTACCCCCACTAATGGCGAAGCAACACCACCAAATAAAAACTGCACTAAACCTAATAAACTTGATGAACTCCCTCTACCACTACTACTTTCATCCATAGCTATTGTAAAACCAAGTGTCGCAACACCTGTCACTGGTGCTATTAAAATGATAAATCCTATCGCTAAAATCCAAAAGTTCCAATGATTAAGCAATACAATCGTCACTAAAATTACACCGATAATCTGAATCATCGTCATGCCTCTCATCAATTTTTGTGAGTCTATAAAATCAACAAGGTACCCAGTAAGTTGACTTGATATAATGAGCGTAATACCAATTCCTGCAAACATCCAACTAAATTGTATTGCAGTCATGCCATAAATTTTTTGAATAATAAACGGAGACGCAGAAATATAAGTAAATAATATTACAAATGTCATACCTTGAATGAGCATTGGTAATACAAAACGTGGCGTCTTCAATAATATTTTGAAGTTTTTAAACATTGTCTTTAATCCACTACTTGACTCACGATTTGTCACTGTTAATGATTCAGGTACTTTTAATAAAGAACCTATGACCATGACGAAGCCAAAGATAGTCAGAATGACAAAGACCATACGCCAGACAGAATAATTTAAAATTATGCCCCCTATTGTTGGCGCAACAACTGGTGCAATACCATTAACAAGCATCAATAATGCCATAAACTTAGTTAGTTCATTACCACTATACATATCACTTGCTATAGCTCTTGAAATAACTGCTGCTGCTCCACCTGTCACTCCTTGAAGAAATCTTAATGCAACCATCAGCCAAATATTATGTACAAAAACAATACCTAAACTTGCTAATGTAAAAATAATCATAGCTATAATAAGCGGCTTTCTGCGCCCAGTAGAATCCGAAATTGGACCAGCAAACAAATTACCGAACGCTAAACCAATCATAAACATCGATAATGTTAATTGTGCGTTAGACGTCGTTGTTTGAAAATCATGTCTAATATCTGGTAATCCAGGCAAAAACATATCTATTGATAATGCTCCAATGGCAGTCAAAGATCCTAAAATAATAATAAATATCGGTGAACGCTTGTTAAAATGCGTTAAATCATTCATATGACTATCTCCTTTATATTATGATTAGTTTATAACTATCACGAACAGAAACTAAATTTAAATATGCTCTTTTATATATTAGCATTACTCACAAGTTTCATGAACATCATTACAACTTATAAAAGGTATAAAATGATATAAACCTCAGCACTCCATAATTTTTTCACAAAAAACAATCCCTTCAAAGTAATTCACACTAATTGTAAATACTTTGAAAGGATGTTGTTTGTATTCAATGACACATGCATCTTATTTAAGATTTATACTCTATTTTTCTGATGTCTTGATTAATTGCAAGCGGTCTTGTGAACCTTGTTCAAGCTCATATTCTTTATCTACTTGCTTACCGTTTTCATTTATTAATCTTACGGTTGCGGTAATCTTATCACCATGTTTTTCGGCATCTATAATTTGTGGTGAACTAATCATCATTAAACTTCCTTTAGATACACGCTTCTTTACATCATCATAAAAAGATGATCCTTTTTTTATATATGACGATACAAAATCAAAATCCGACTGATTAAACGCAGCATTATTCGCTAAAGAATATCCAGCAAAGAATTCTATCAATTTGTTCTTCAAGCTGTTTTCTTCTTTTTCTTTCTTTTCAACATAGTCTTCGATATCTTCACTGTCAAAATTCAAAGTTATCTCTGTATTGTATTTTAAATCGCTAGCTTTAATCGTCTTTGTCTGTGTTGTAAATGTTTTATCTTTCGCTTTACCTGAAGCTGAAATGGTAATATCTTTATTTTGTGGATATGGACCATACGTTTTGGAACTTGAAAATGCCATTTCACGGTCATTTATAGTTACTTTTTTAGAACTATCATTTAATTTTGTATCGCCTTTTAAAGTTACAGTTATATTTGCTTCTTCAAAATCTTCAGTAACATCTACCGTTTCAGAATTACTTTGTCTAAAATCAAATTTTAAATGGCCTGCAAAATCACCGTTCTCAGTTGATTTCATAGCTGGAATTCTATATGTCCCCGGTATAAAATTACCTATTGGCGTCACTTTATTTGCTTCAGCTATAACCATCTTTTTCTTACCACCAGATTTAAACTCATATTTTGTTTTTTCTTTCGGTTTAACAATTGGTTGCTTGGTAGGTGCAGTAAAGCTCATATTATCGAAAAAGATATAACGCGTGCCATTTTTACTTACACGTAATATATTTTGACCTGATCTGGTTTGAATATAAGAAGCTACGCTGGTCTTACTCTTATTCAATTTATGTACCGTATTTTTAAGGTCGCTGACAAATTGCTTAAGCCCAACTTCATCTTTGATATAGTTAATGTATACTTTCGCTTCTTCAGAATCTACTTTATTATCTTTAGTACTTAATAATGTTGCTACTTTTTGTTTATCATTATTCTCAATCGCATTCACTAATATTTTAGTTTGCGCTTCAGGTGAATTGAAGTTTCTTAGTAAAAAGAACAATATAATAATTAAGATTAAAATGAAAAAACCAATTGCCCAAGGCACCATTTTTCTCATCTTGATGTTATTAGTTTGTATATCTTCATCGGTTGACTTTCTATATAATGCTTGACGGCTATCAAATTTATGTCCACATTGTGTACATATCTGTACATCATCTTGTGCTTGTTGTCCGCACTTCGGGCAAGATTTCATACTTTCACCTCAATTCTGTTCCTCTTCAATTGTTATATGTATATCACAAAAATTATTTTATTATTTTACCATTATTATTTTACAAATATTATCCCAAGAATACAATTCAAGAAATGATTAACTTTACTTTAGAATTGTACCTTATTACATTATTTATGAAAGTACTCTCTCAATTATAACTAAAAAGAAGGTGTTCAATACATACATATTTAGTCTTATATTTGAACACCTTCAAAAACCTATTTATGATTGCTATATGTTTTAATGCGATGATTGATGACTTCTAATACTTGCCTTACATTTTCAATATCTTCAGAATTCAAATCATTAGTAATATCTTGCGCAATATCTGTCATAATCGCATTACGTTCTTTCAAATATGCTCTACCTTTGTCAGTTAAGGTTATGAATTTCAAACGTTGATCAATATTTAAATTTGGTTTATCTAACTTAACTAATTTAGCATCGATTAACTTTTTAATTCGTCGGCTTACTGCGGCCTTATTCACACCTTGTCTTTGCGTGATTTCACTAATTGTCAAAGGTTCTTTATTTAACATACCTAATACGTTAGACTGCTCTAATGAAATTTCATATTCATTTTGTAAATCTTTCAACATTTTTGCAGTTAATGCGTTAACGTTATTTATAAACTGCTCTAAAAATTGAATATGGTCTTGTAAATGTTTTACCATAATTATTTCTCCCTAATTACTATTTTTATAAAGTATCCTCAGCAATCATTGTATCGCACATCTAAAAAACACAAAAATATTGACCCATATATAATATAACAAATTAAGACTTACATGTTGCTACGTTCTCCTTGCTTTAATAATTTAAATCATCTACATTTATACTTAATATTTATTATAAGCGAGGTGTCAGTATGTTATTGAATTTATTATTAATATTTATACTTATCGTTATTTGTCCGTTAATTTTCAACTATACTCTGACGTTAAATTTAACATGCTACATCTTAGTTGTCATATCGATATTTTTGTCACTCATCTATAGCATCATGACCTATACTTTCCCTTGGTCTATGTTTGTAACATTTATAATAATCAGTATTATCATGCTATTCAAACATAGATATTTATTTTCTCATACTTCTAGTCGCTTATTTATTAAAAAATTATTATCTTTTTCATATAAATTTGTACTCTACACATCAGCACTTCTATTTATAAGTACGATTCAGTCACCTATTGTGAAAGGTTTGTCTATGTGGTTAGCTATATTATGTCTTTCCCTGTTACTAACCTTTATTTGTTATCTCGTTTGGACAGTATCATATAGACATAGATCATACAACAAAGAAGTTGATATCATAATTGTGTTAGGTGCTGGTATTTTTACCGAATTTGTCACACCAATGCTTGCAGCGCGTTTAGACCGTGCACTTGATATCTATCAACAACAAGCATCAGCAACAAAGATCATTGTATCTGGCGGACAAGGACCAGACGAACCAATTCCTGAAGCTTTAGCTATGCAACGTTATTTGATTGCACATGGTGTTGATAAAACAGATATACTAATGGAATCTCACTCTATAAATACATACACAAACTTTTTATATTCTAAACAAATCATCAACAATTTGTATCATGAAGCAGTTAAAATTGTTTGTGTAACAAGTCAGTTTCATGTATTACGCGCCTTACGACTAGCCCAAAAATTAGGTTTATCTATCGATGGTGTCGGAAGCCATACACCATATCACTTTTTCTTACATGTGCTCATTAAAGATTATCTAGGCGTAATGTATCAGTATAGATTGTTATTAACGTTATATTGTTCAAGTAGTTGGTTTATATGTCTTTACGCCGCTTTTATTTATCATAGTTAATCCACAAATAAACTATTATTATAGGTTGTTTTTAATATTGCGTCAAACTATCTTTAAATATTCGTTAATCCTTGATTAGACAATTGTTATATTGAAAATAAATAAACTAAAGCACGTCATCATTTTATACAATAGTGACGTGCTTTTTTGTAAACCCAAATCGTATTCTCTTTTCTAACTTTTATACTACTACGTCTTAAATCATTAACATTTAGCGTCTTTGCAAGCCACTAATCAGTTATTTTGCCATCTTCTAATTCAATCACTCGATCTGCATATTCAAATAATCTTCGATCGTGTGTAATCATAATACCAATCATTTGTTGTTCTTTAATTTGTTGACGTATCATCTCAACAACTTTTGTTGCTCTATCGGCATCTAAACTTGCTGTGGGCTCATCTGCTAAAATGATTTTCGGATTATTCATAAATGCTCTCATAATCGCAACACGTTGCTTTTCACCGCCAGATAACTGATGCGGATATACATTCAAGCGATCTTCTAAACCAATATTTTTCAAAAGTTGTATTGCTCTTTTCGAACTTTGTTGTTTGGTCATTCCCGCTTCTTGGCCTACGAGTGTCAATTGCTCTATCACTTTTAAATAAGGAACTAAATGTGAAGATTGAAAAATAAAACCAATATCTTCCAATCGTAAATCACTAGGACGATGCTGTTTATCAAACAATGGTGCATCATTGTAAAGTACTGTACCACTCGTTTGACTTAACAATCCGCCTAATATCGTTAGCAATGTTGTTTTCCCAGAACCAGAGGCACCATTTAAAATGACAAATTCCCCTTGTTCTACTTCAAAATTAATACCTTTTAAAACTTTTGTTTCAGACAAACCTTCCCCGAAATTTTTGACGATATCTTCAACGACTAATGCCATTATTCTGCACCTCCAATTGCTTCGATAGGATCCACTTTAAATAATTTGATAAATGATAGTGAGGCACCTAAAATCGCTACTAATATAAATATCCCCACCATCAATAAAATATTTTGCGTTGTTAAGTAAAAAGGCATCGTTACAGGCATCATAAATGATAGTCCTACTATGATGATCACAGCAATACCTACCCCAATTATTGTTAGTGTTAAAATTTGTAAAACTAATGCACTCAATAAATGTCTTGTCTTAATACCAATTGCTTTCAAAATGCCAATTTGTGATATTTTTTGAATCGTCATAACATAGAAAAATGCACTTAGAACAATTGCTGTAATAGCAAACAAACTAACAATCATCATATTTAACGGTGCTTGCTCTGCTTGATAACTCGCAATATTACCTGTTAAATCTTTTTCACTCACAACTTGAACGTCATTTATTTTATTAAGCTCATCACGTTGTTGTTGCGTTAAATTTTTCACTGGATAAAACGCCGTATTAACCTTATTCAATGCATTAAATCCGTTATCGTTCAATAGCACAATGGAACTATGCGCATACATTGTGTCGTTTAAAATACCAGAAACTCTATAACTAGTTGAATTATTTTTAAAATGTAATCTATCCCCGACTCTAATGTTGTCTGCAGCTAACTTATCATTAATAGCGACCTCATGAGCATTTTTAGGATAATCACCTTTTTTAAGTTGTAAGCGTTGTTGTTTAACGTCATTCATTGTAATCACATCTTGTTCTTTATTAGATAATTTCAATGTTTGAACATTCATTTTATATGGTTCTTGATGAATTACCTTTTTAATTTGATTCTGTTGCGTATCACTAAGTTGCGATTTCTCAATTTGCGGCTCTTTCATTTTTTGAACAACATATTCATCATTATCAAAGTGTTCAAATAACGAAATATTCTCCCTACCAAGCCCTTGAGCTAAACCACTAATAAATAACACCATAATACTTAATAAAAGAATGATTAATGTGATTAAAATATAACGAAATTTGTAAAACATAATCTCTTTTATCGCTAATTTCATATCGATTCACTTCTCCCTATTTCTTCTTTAGCGTCAGTATAAGGTTGAAATATGAACTCAATATGAACAATTGTTTTTTTACGCAAAAATATTTTACATGTATAATAAATGAAAAAGATAAGGGAGTTTATAGCTATGGTGCAATGTCTTGTTGTCGATGACGATCCTCGAATCCTAAATTATATAGCTAGCCATTTACAAACAGAGCACATTGATGCATACACACAACCAAGTGGTGAAGCTGCATTAAAACTTTTAGAAAAACAGCGTGTCGATATTGTAGTGGTAGATATTATGATGGATGGTATGGACGGCTTTCAATTATGTAATACATTAAAAAATGATTATGATATACCAGTTATTATGTTAACAGCACGGGATGCACTTAGTGACAAAGAGCGTGCGTTTATAAGTGGTACTGACGATTATGTAACCAAGCCCTTTGAGGTTAAGGAACTTATTTTTAGAATTCGTGCGGTATTACGTCGATATAATATCAATTCAAATTCAGAAATGACCATTGGCAACTTAACGCTAAACCAATCCTATTTGGAACTCCAAGTATCTAATAAAACGATGACGTTACCGAACAAGGAATTTCAATTATTATTTATGCTTGCAGCACGTCCTAAGCAAATCTTTACTCGTGAACAGATAATAGAAAAAATTTGGGGCTATGATTATGAAGGAGATGAACGAACAGTTGACGTTCATATTAAGCGACTACGCCAAAGATTAAAAAAATTAAATGCCACACTTACAATTGAAACAGTAAGAGGACAAGGCTATAAGGTGGAGAATCATGTTTAAAACACTCTATGCTAGAATTGCGATTTATTCCATTACGGTTATTTTATTTAGTGCATTAATAAGTTTTGTATTAACAAATGTTTACTATCATTATAATTTAAAAGCATCTAATGACGCGAAAATCATGAAGACGCTTAAAGAAGCAAGACAATATGAACAATCAGCTAAACCAACGCACATTCAACAATATTTCAAACATTTAGGGCAAATGAATTACCAAATAATGACCGTTGATCAAAAAGGTCATAAGACATTTTATGGTGAACCTTTTAGAGAAGATACTTTATCACAAAATGCTATTAACAACGTATTAAATAATAAAGATTACCATGGTATTAAAGATAAACCATTCGCATTATTCGTAACTGGATTTTTCGACAATGTAACAGACAATACTGTTGGTATTAACTTTAAGACAAACGACGGTTCAATAGCAGTATTCATGCGTCCAGATATTGGAGAAACATTTAGCGAGTTTAGAACATTCTTAGCCGTCTTGTTAATGTTGTTATTATTTATCTCGATTTCATTAGTTATCGCATCAACCTATTCAATCATTCGTCCAGTAAAAAAGTTAAAGCTAGCGACCGAACGCTTAATTGATGGTGATTTTGAAACACCTATCAAACAAACACGCAAAGATGAAATTGGAACATTACAGTATCACTTTAATAAGATGAGAGAGTCATTGGGACAAGTTGATCAAATGAGGCAGCATTTTGTACAAAATGTATCTCATGAAATCAAAACACCATTAACACATATTCATCATTTATTAAGCGAGTTACAACAAACTTCTGATAAAACATTACGACAACAATATATAAATGATATTTATACCATTACAACGCAGCTGAGCGGATTAACAACTGAATTGTTGCTCTTATCCGAATTAGATAATCATCAACATTTATTATTCGATGATAAGATTCAAGTCGATCAACTCATTAAAGATATCATTCGACATGAACAATTTGCTGCTGATGAAAAGTCGTTAATCATTTTAGCTGACCTAGAATCAATCGATTTCCTAGGAAATCAACGTTTGTTACATCAAGCATTGAGTAATTTATTAATAAATGCTATTAAGTATACAGATGTTGGTGGTGCCATTGACATCGCTTTGCAACATAGTCACAACAACATCATTTTCACAATAAGTAATGATGGTTCACCAATTAGTCCACAAGCTGAAGCACGTTTATTTGAACGTTTCTATAAAGTGAGCAAACATGATAATAGCAATGGTTTAGGTCTTGCAATTACAAAATCCATCATTGAATTGCATCATGGTACAATCCAATTCACACAAAGTAACGAGTATGTAACTACCTTTACTATTACACTGCCAAATAATTCACATTAATCTCTACTCTGCCTCCTGAAAAACATTTCTGTTTTTATTTCAGGAGGTATCTTTTATATTGATTAGCGCTTTCTAGCCACTTAACATTTAATTTCTACCATTCAACACAATTTAAATATATCTATGGTCGTTTATGGTTTAATAATTTTGAAGGAGGCATTAACCTATGATGAAACTCAATTTATTTATCAATGCAAATGAGACGGAATCTTATATTGATATACATGCACCTAAAATGAATGATCACGTTCAAAGTATTATTAATGCAGTCAATGATTTAGACAAATCACATACATTAGTCGGATACATAGACAAAGAAATCCATATCATTCAGATATCAGATGTTATAACATTCCAAGTTATTAATAAAAATGTAACAGCCATTACAAGCAATCAAAAATTCAAACTAAAATTACGACTTTATGAACTAGAAAAACAATTACCACAACATTTCATTCGCATTTCCAAATCAGAAATCGTCAACAAGTATTACATTGAAAAATTATTATTAGAGCCAAATGGACTTATACGTATGTATCTTAAAGATGCACACTACACCTATTCTTCTAGACGTTTTTTAAAATCTATAAAGGAGCGCTTATCAATATGAAAAATTTGAAAAACTCATTATTTATTAGCTTAATCATTGGTTTGTCCCTTTCACTGTTCTTTAGTATGTTATTTGCAGACGGCAAATATTATCCACTGAACCCACAATCAACTATTGGCATATGGTATTATACGAATTTCACAGAAACTACCGTAATGTTGATTTCTATCATTTTATGGTTACTCATAGGCGTCGTCTTTTTCCTTGGAGATTTTATCTTTAAATACACAGATTGGGGCATTACTAAAGCAACTATAGTGCATTTCATAACAACGTATGTCGGATTCTTACCTTTAGCAATACTTGCCGGTTGGTTTCCACTAACAATAAATTACCTAATCATATTTACAATTATCTTTATTGTGGTTTACACATTGATTTGGATTATTCAATTCTTTAAAAACAAGAACTACGTAGACACTATTAACGAGCAACTGAAACAATTAAAATGATTTTTATTAAAATTATAAAAGCTATACATTGCATTAAAGTAGTCTCTTCTGCAATGTATAGCTTTATGTTGTATTTATTTTAAATACGCATGAACTGAATAATATCTTTTTACTATTTTCAAATTGAATTGTAACTACAACTGTCCTTTACGACATCAACTCATCATGATAAAAACCTAACGAAATGCATTTTCAAATATTTTATTCATAATTTCTGCTACTTCTTTAGGACTCTCTTTATATCCTCGTTTGACCCAATCTTGTAACACACCAATGATTGCATTACTCATAAAAATAAGTAAAAAATACTTTTCCTTCGTCGTTAACATTTTTGTATTTAATACTGGTACAACATTAATTTCGATACGTTGTTGTAGTGATTTTTTTATGACTTGATGTAATTTATAAGCACTCTCATCACCTAATAACATTAAAATGAGTTGACCTTCGCTTAGCCAAAAATAAATCATCTTTTTTAAAAATATTGCTTGTGTCAGAGTTTCACTTTTAAGAAATTTCTTTTTTGCTTCTTTTAACAATGTATTAAGATAGCTGTATATAAAATCATCTTTAGTTTTGTAATGTGTATAAAAGGTTGTCCGACTTATTTGACTCTTTTCACATATATCTTTAACAGTTATATCATTATATGCCTTCGTTTTTAATAGATTTATCATTCCATCATGTATGCGATTTATCGTTTTCGTTACACGACTATCCGTAAAAGCTGTTTGATCCATATGCCTCACCTTTTTTCTGAACACTAAAAGGAGATATGTTCACTATCTATTAATATTTTATTCGCAATCTTAATATACGCTTAAGATGATATATAAATAAAGTGAAATGTATCTCAATTTAGGAGGGGTTGTCATGGACGCAACTATCGCGAAGTTGGATAAAGTTGTAAAAACGTATAACAAGCATCACGTATTAAACGAAATTAGTATGTCAATCAATAAAGGTGAACTGCTAGGGTTAATAGGTCCTAGTGGTTCTGGTAAAACAACAACAATAAAGTGTTTACTAGGTATGGAAAAGATAGATTCTGGATCTGCAGAAATTTTCGCTCATAAGATGCCTAATCGCAAAGCTTTAAATCGATTAGGCTATATGGGGCAAACTGATGCATTATACGAAAACTTAACTGCTTATGAAAACCTAGAGTTTTACGGTCGTTTGTCAGGACTAAAAGGAAATTTATTAAAAGATAATATTGAAAAACATATCGTTCTAGTGAATTTAGAGCAAGCGTTAAATAAAAAAGTTGCACAGTTTTCAGGAGGCATGAAACGCCGATTATCTTTAGCAATAACATTGTTGGCCGAACCAGAATTAATCATATTAGATGAACCAACTGTAGGCATTGACCCTAAATTGCGCCAACAAATATGGCAACAATTCAAGCAAATGACCAAAGACGGAAAGAGTGTCGTCATCACAACACATGTTATGGATGAGGCGGAACGTTGCGATAAAGTTGGACTTATTGTCGACGGAAGAATATTTGCTATAGATACGCCAACCAATTTAAAACAAAGATTTAATGTAGATACAATTGAAGCGGTATTTATTAAAGCTGAGGAGGTTCGTCAATCATGAAAATTTTAGCTATTGTTAGACGAGTATTAAAAGAAATGTTACGTGATAAACGTACACTTGCGCTAATGTTTCTAGCACCAATTTTAATATTGACGCTTATGTATTTTATTTTTAACGGTGATGAAAACGATTTAAAAATCGGTATCGATACATCTGTTTCATCAAATATAACAAAACAATTGCCATCATCCGACATAAAAACTCAAACGTTCCATTCTCATGAAAATATCAAATCTAAAATCGAGAAAAATCATCTTGATGGTTATATTTACCAAGAAAATCAAACATTACATGTCATTTACACAAATGAAGATCCTAACAAATCTAATATGATCAAACAAATGATTGGCAAAGCTTTACAACAAGATAAAATAAGCAGTATAAAGCATCTAATTGAAAAAGCACCTCCGACCATGAAAGCACCAAACAAACAAGATATTAAGATTTCACATTCCTATTTATACGGTAATTCTGATAGTACTTATTTCGATAAAATGTTTCCAATACTAATGGGCTTCTTTGTATTTTTATTTGTATTTCTAATATCAGGTATAGCTTTATTACGTGAACGTACAACAGGTACGTTAGAACGTGTATTATCAACTTCAATTCGTCGAAGTGAAATCGTCCTTGGTTATCTGATTGGCTATGGTATATTCGCAATCATTCAAACATTAATCATAGTCCTATTTTCAATATATTTATTGAACATTAATTTAGCAGGTAGCTTATGGTATGTAATTTTGATTAATATTTGTTTAGCTATTACAGCATTATCTATGGGAATTTTCATTTCAACGTTTGCTAATTCTGAGTTTCAAATGATTCAATTTATTCCACTAGTTGCTGTACCTCAGGTATTCTTTTCAGGAATTTTCCCACTTGAAAATATGCCTGATTGGCTAGGTAACATTGGCTATATCTTCCCCCTCAGATATGCTGGTGATGCTTTAACCAATGTTATGATTAAGGGGCAAGGTTGGAGTAATATATGGTTCGATTTACTAATTCTAATGATTTTTATCATGGTCTTTATTATCTTAAATATAGTTGGTTTAAAACGATACAGACAGGTATAAATACTACAAAACTTTTAAATGACTTCAATCAAGATAAGCTTCTAAATATAAAGCACTGATAATAAAAACAACCACTAAAAAACGGTAATGTCTATCACATTTAAAAGACATTACCGTTTCGTTTATTATTTAACTTGTAAATACTTAGTTACTTCTTCATTAATTTTGTGATATAAATCCTCATGATCTGTTAAGCGATAACCAAATGACGGCACCATTTCTTTAATCTTTGGTTCCCATCCTTTGAATTCATCACGATAGCATCGCTGTAAAACATCAAACATAATATCTACAGCTGTTGACGCACCAGGTGATGCACCAAGTAATGCAGCTAATGTGCCATCATCTGACGTAATGACTTCGGTACCAAATTGTAAGTTACCTTTAGAATCCTCAGTATCCTTGATTACTTGGACACGTTGCCCTGCTGTAATCACTTCCCAATCTTCATTTTTAGCATTTGGGAAAAAGACTCTTAAATCATCCATACGCTCATCATTAGATAACATCAATTGTGACACTAAATACTTCGTAAGACTCATTTCTTTGATACCTGCAGATAACATCGTCACGATATTATTTGGTTTAACCGATTTAATTAAATCCATATGTGAACCTGTTTTTAAAAATTTAGGTGAGAAACCTGCAAATGGACCAAATAACAATGAACGCTTGCCGTCTACAAAACGTGTATCTAAGTGCGGCACTGACATTGGTGGCGCACCCACTGCTGCTTTTCCGTACACTTTAGCATGATGACGATCAATCACTTCTTGATTTGTACAGCGCAGGAATAATCCACTTACCGGGAAACCACCAATATGTTTTGATTGTTTAATTCCAGTCTTTTGGAGTAATGGTAAACTCGCACCGCCAGCACCAATAAATACAAAATCAGATTCATATGTTGTCGTTTCGTTAGTTTCTAAATCTTTAACTTTAACTAGCCATGCTCCAGGTTTCTGTTTCTTGATGTCTAATACATTCTGCTTATATTGAATTCCCACACCACGTTGTTCTAAATTATCAAATAGCTTTGCAGTTAACGCACCAAAATTAACATCTGTACCAGTTTCATCATAAGTTAAAGCAATTGGTTCATCAGACTTACGACCTTCAATCATTAACGGTACCCAAGATTTCATTTCTTCTTCATCTTGCGATAATTTCATTTTTTCGAATAAAACACTTTTCTTTAACGTTGCAACACGACTTTTTATAAAAGCTACATTATCTTCGCCAATGACAAAACTCATGTGTGGCACCGCTTGAATAAAGCGATCTGGGTTATCTAATTGTCCTGTTTTAACTAAATATGCCCAAAACTGCTTTGAAATTTGGTACTGCTCATTTATCTTAATTGCTTTACTACAATCAACTGTGCCATCCTTACCTTCTTTTGTATAGTTCAACTCGCATAATGCTGAGTGACCTGTACCAGCATTATTCCATACATTTGAACTCTCTTCGCCAGGTTGCGATAATTTTTCAAACACTTTTATGTTTTTCTCAGGTGATAATTCTTTCAGTAATGTTCCTAATGTTGCACTCATAATACCGCCACCAATTAAGATGACATCTATTTTGCTATGTTGTGTTGTCATAACAAATACAGTCCCCCTTTTTAAAATGAATAATGGAACGTTCGACAAATACGACATATTAATACCACTTTGAATCAATAAGTGTCTCAATAGGTTCCCATGGTGATGCTCTATTGCTATCTACTATGTATATTAATATTTTATAATAACGAAACCACTTTAATTATATACTTTATGTGCGATAGCACAAAGACAAAACCATAAACCTTAACAGCTATCAACCAATTTAACTTGATTGCTGATTACTCACTCTTCATTTTAACATAAAGCGCTACCATTATTATAATGTCAAACTTCTTTCATTAATGATCCATTAAAAAAGATGAGATGTTAGAAAACATCTCACCCTCTGTATATTTATATTTTGAAATACGTTAATTTATAGTAATGACAAGATGAAAGTCCAAATACAGATGAAGATCAGTAAACATACACTGTATTTCAATGTCATTTTTAATAATTCTGATTCCTTACCAACTTGTTTTACTGCTGCAGTTGCAATTGCAATAGATTGTGGTGAAATCAATTTTGCCGCTACACCACCAACTGTATTAGCAGATACAAGAAGTGAACCACTTGTTCCAATTTGTTGTGCAACAGAAGCTTGAATTGGTGCAAATAATGAGTTGTTATTTACAACTGATCCTGTCATAAACACACCTATCCAACCTAAGATTGGTGATAGAACTGGGAAGACATTACCTGCTTTAGCAATACCTTGACCCATTGCCGCACTTAAACCACCATAAGTTGTGATTTTAGAAATTGCTAAGATGAAACAAATTGTAAGAACTGGTAACCATAATTCTTTAAATGTAACACCGAATAATCTACCTGCATCTTTAAAGTTAACCTTTTTAGACATTAAAATTGTAATAATAATAGTTAATAAAATAGCTGTACCTGTTTGTCCAATAATATTTAAAGTCAATACTAATGGTTTATGCGTAACTTCGCTGACTGTTCCAGGTAAGTTGAATTTAAATACTAATGATGATAAAGCACCATTTGGTAAGAATAAGTTTTTAAAGAATGGCGCACTCCAAATCATTACAATGACTGTTAATACAATGAATGGACTCCATGCATGTAATACTGCTTTTGCAGAATGTGCTTTTGCAGGTTCAATTTCTTCATCTTTATTAACACGATAAATGTGTTTTGGTTGGAATTTTTTAGAAAATACTGCTAATGCTAACATTGTTAATAACGGTGGAATAATATCTGCTAATTCAGGTCCACTGAATACAGTTAATAATCCTTGAGTAAGTGTATAAGTGATTGAAACTACTAAAATTGCTGGTAATGTTTCTTTAACACCTCTAAAACCATCAATAATAAAGATAAGTAAGAATGGAATAATGAAATTTATGATTGCCAATGTTAAAGTTGCTGATTGAGAAACACCTAATACTGAAACATCTCCAGGTAATTTCAACGTTTCTACAACACCTACAGGGATACCAATCGCACCAAAAGCACCAGACGCTGCATTTGCAACTAAACATAACATCGCTGCTTTTAATGGATTAAATCCTAATTGTGTTAATAAAAGTGCACAAATTGCAATTGGTACACCAAATCCTGCTGCACCTTCTAAAAATGCGTTGAATGCAAATCCAATAAGTAAAACTTGAATACGTTGGTCTTGTGAAATATTTGTAATACTATCTTGAATTGTTAAAAATTGTCCAGATTCAACAGTAATTTTGTATAACAATACTGCCATCATAACGATATAGCCAATCGGAATGATACCTTGGAAGAAACCTTCGACTACTGCACCAGAAGCGATACCAACTGGCAATTTGAAAAATGGTATTGCAATGAGTAATGTTACAACAAGTGTTGTAATGGCTGCATAAATACCTTTCATTTTAAAAACAGTTAAACATAGTAAAAACAGTACAATCGGTATTGCTGCAATTAAAGACGATAATAATAAATTATCAAATGGGTTAAACGTATTTACTAACATAGGCTGACTCTTCTTTCCATAAAGTAGTAGTGTAATTGCTTCATTAAAATCATGCTCTGGCTATAGCATTTTGTTATCGATAACATTTTACAGAACAGTGAGATTAATGTGATTTTTTTCACAATTAAAATATACCATTTTTTCAGACTATTAACAATATCACTTTCCTATTTAATTGTTTTATTTTTCATTTTAAATCTGTTCATCAAAATGAATTGTACTTAATGTAATGAAGTAACTTATACTATTCATGAATTTTACATAAGACCGTGCTAAAATAAGGAAGATACTACGATGAGAAATGGAAGTTATAGCAATGATTAAACAGATAAATGTTTCTAATATGCAAAAGTTTGAATCTCAATTAATGAAAGCTCAGTCTGAAGGTTATACACATGTCGTTCCATATGCCAATGAGATAATGATTTATCAATCTATGTTAGATGCGGTTCAATTATATCCTAAGTCTATCGTGGTTGATTATACTGTGGATGGACAATACAAAAATGATTGTCACTATTTCGGTCAATCATCGATTAACATTGCCGATTGGGCTCAAAACAATAATTATTATCCTAACCTAATATATGCGATTCAACAGACTCTTGATTTAATACATTATTACTCTGTAGAAACGATTTTCGATTTAGCTTTATTGACACTTCTGAAAGGTGATTTATCAATCGATGGTCATGTCGTTTTTGATTTTAAAGCCCCTTTAGCAACAAGTGCTTCAATATGGGAAACTATTAAAACTATTGAAGATTTTGATATGATGTCTCAGTTTTATTTGAATAAAATGGCTTATATTGATCATCATCCTATACCTTTTCGCAACCTTTTTATCGAGGATTCAGAACAACTTAATTCGCCAGACAATTGGTTGTATTCTACCAAGTTTATGCTACCTAAATGGTTATATAAAATAGCAAAGCAACGTGCTGATAACAAACAATTACAAAACTTCGGCTTGTATACGAAGCAACCAAACGTTTTAAAAGATCACATCGTTTTTATCGGTGATCATCATCAATATATAGGTAATTCAAAATATTTATTTACTTACTTCGTTAAACATAACCCAATGACTGCCTGTTATTTTGTTACTGACGATCGTCGCGGACCACATTTCATATCACCTAAGTCTGAAAAAGCTGACGAATTAATTAACAGCGCACGCGTAGTTTTAGTTGAAAATGATATACCTGAAACGTTACAACCAAACGGTACTTTAATTCAATTACATCAAGGCACACCAATAATGCAATTATTTTTAGATAGTAAAGAACCTATTAAAAATATAGAAACACCTTTTTATCGTGCTAAAAGGTATAATCGCTGGTTGCAATTCGATTATGTTATACATTCTGCTGATGATATTAGCCACTTTTATCAAACGGCTTTTCCTAGTCACCAAGCAAATGTATTGGCTTATGGTAATCCTAAACACCAATACTTACTACAAAAGCGTAACGAAAGTACTACTCAACAACAGTATAAGAAATCGTTTAAAATAAATGATCAAAAACCAGTTTTATTATACGCACCTATTGGATTAGTGAGTGCGCAACAATTACCACTATCAGATGCTTTATTCAAAGCCTATCATGTTGTGGTTCAGGGGGTTGACGAAGCGATGTTACCAGAAGAGGCGCTTGTTGCACCAAAGTATCTTAGTGCTCAAGACTTAATTCTAATGTCTGATGTCGTTATCACTGATTACTCAAATATAATATTTGATGCGATGGCTATAGACAAAACAGTAGCATTATATACTCCAAATCACAGTCAATATATTGAGTCTCAAGGTGTTAACGAAGATATTTGGCGTCATCTATCAAAAATTTGGTATACAGACCGACAATTATTAATTAATAATTTAATTTCCCAGGCAATACCAGTGATTAAATATCCACAAATACAACATAAAGAACAACCATTAGAATCTATTTCACAACTTATATTGTCTAAGATGACATCTAATCAATAGTGTTTAAATCCCTCAGTGGCTGTGAATGAGGTTTAAAAGTACTATAGAACGTAAACCTTTTTACTTTAAAATACGCAAAAAACGGTAAACCCTAATTCATATTATAGAGTTTACCGTTTTAATTTTTTAACTTGCATCATAATTACATTAACATTATTGTTGGTAGTTTGGATCAGTAACCATTGCTTGTCCAGTATAATCAACCGTTACAATTGAATATTTTCCATTTACGTTTGGGTCTTTAAAACTAAACACATACTTATAGTTACCATTATGTTCTTCAATTGAATAATCATTATAAACTTTATGACCATTACCAAATTTATTTGCTTCGTTGTTAGCTGCATTTAAAGCTGTTTGGAAATTAGGCAATTGTTGTAATGCTTGTGATTTATTACCATTAAATGGATAAATTTGACGAGCCACTGGCGCTGCGTTTTGTCCATAATATGGTGCAACGTAACTTGATTTTTGATTGTTATTCGCTTGATTATTACTTGATTGGTTATTATTTGTTTGGTTTTGGTCATTGTTTGTTGCATTTGAATTAGATTGTTGCTGGTTATCGTTTGCACTATTATCTTTATTATCTTTGTTTACGTCTTTACTATCATCTTTATTGTCTTTCTTATCTTTAGATGAATCATTTGTTTTTTTATCTTGTTGTTCAGTTTTCGCTTTATCATCTTTTTCTTTATTACTGTCTTTTTGTTGGTCACTATCTTGACCACATGCAGCTAAAAATAATGATAATGCTAGTAACCCTGTAACTAATCTTTTCATACATATCTCCTCCTATAATTCGATATTCATTGAATAAGCTTGAAATACATATCTACCATGTGTATCATTTCATGGCTTGTTACCAAAGACGTAAACATTAATATGATTTGAATAATCACAATACCCATAACTACAATCTAAGGTTCTTTTTATTATACCCTAATTTTTGTTCATTATTATTTAATTTTTGTGAATTTTATGTTTTCTATAAATTTAATTATTTTACTTTAACACTTCATTACGCATTTAGCATTTCAAGGCATACACAATATTTATTACTATGATTTCATTTTATCTGCTGCAAAAACAATCATTATAACTCTTTTTCCATAATTAAATCTGTATCCGTTACATCACCTGTTTGAAAATGATGTTCACCAACCACTTTAAATCCATGACGTTTATAAAATGCTTGAGCACGAGGATTATGCTCCCAAACTCCTAGCCAAATTTTATGTTTATTATGTTCTTGTGCAATTTTTTCGGCCAATTCTATCAATTGTGAACCTCTTCCGCCACCTTGAAAGTCTTTCAAAAAATATATGCGCTGCACTTCTAAATAGGTCTCCCCCATTTCTTCAGTTTGAGCACTATTAATATTCATCTTTATATAACCAACATTCGCACCATCTTCTTGATAAAAATAATGAAATGAATCTACATGGTTAATCTCTTGTGTAAATTTTTCTACAGTATAATTATCTTTAAAAAATTGATCAAAATCTTTGTCATCATAGTAAGAACCAAACGTGTCATAAAATGTTCTAGTTGCTAATTCAACTAATTCACTAGCATCTTGTTTTGAAATTTCTTTGATTATCCCAGCCATATAAATCCTCCAATAAACAGTGATCGAATCAAAATATTACTTATGTATTTTTCTGCCAAAACTATTTAAAAATACATTAACACAAATCAATTACAAATTGTATTGATTGTGTGTAACATCAATAAATGATACATTTATTCCAGTAAAATGGCCGTATTTTTAAAAGAGAAAAAGAGAGGATGTATCGTTGTGACAGAAACATTTAAAGCGTTTGTAATTGATAAAGATGAGAGCGGTAAAGTGACACCAACTTTCAAACAATTATCGACTACTGATTTACCTAAAGGAGATGTGCTGATTAAAGTACATTACTCTGGTATAAATTATAAAGATGCTTTAGCGAGTCAAGATCATAATGCAGTCGTAAAATCGTATCCTATGATTCCAGGAATAGATTTAGCTGGTACAATTGTTGAATCCGAAGCACCAGGCTTTGAAAAAGGAGAACAAGTAATTGTAACGAGTTATGACCTAGGTGTCAGCCATTATGGCGGTTTTAGTGAATATGCGCGTGTAAAATCAGAATGGATTATCAAGCTTCCTGATACTTTAACATTAGAAGAATCAATGATATATGGCACAGCTGGTTATACTGCCGGTTTAGCAATTGAAAGACTTGAAAAAGTTGGAATGAATATTGAAGATGGTCCTGTACTCGTTCGCGGTGCTTCAGGTGGTGTCGGTACTTTAGCAGTACTCATGCTTAATGAACTTGGTTATAAAGTTATCGCAAGTACAGGTAAACAAGATGTTAGCGATCAATTACTTGATCTTGGTGCCAAAGAAGTTATCGATCGACTTCCTGTTGAAGTTGATCATAAAAAGCCACTCGCATCATCAACTTGGCAAGCTTGTGTAGACCCTGTTGGTGGCGAAGGTATTAATTATGTTACAAAGCGTTTAAATCATAGTGGATCAATTGCAGTTATTGGTATGACTGCCGGTAATACTTATACTAATTCTGTATTCCCTCACATTTTAAGAGGCGTAAACATTTTGGGAATTGACTCAGTATTTACTGCTATAAAATTAAGACAGCGCGTTTGGCGTCGTCTCGCAAAAGATTTAAAGCCTGAAAATTTACATGAGATCAAGCAAGTTATTACATTTGATGAACTTCCAGAACAACTTAACAAAGTAATTAAACATGAAAATAAAGGCCGCATTGTTATCGATTTCGGTGTAGATAAATAGTATTCGTGAAAAAGACATCCCGTTATGCGAGATGTCTTTTTTAATTTCTTTTTGTTTATAAAATTTCTGATACTTCATCAAATAGCACTTTACTTTAATACATTTTAGGGAATCATGTATTCTCCGCCCCTATCATACTTGCAACACTAGTCAAATACTGATTAGTGTGTCTAAAAATAAAATTTAATTTCTCTTTCTATATACATCAAAGGCATAAATTACCCAATAAACGACTGTGAATACACAACTATACAAAATAACTCTCTCAATATTTGTTAAAAATAAATAGATCATTAAAGCTGATAACACAAGTGCAACAAAATAATATATTATAGCTTGTCTTAATGTATCGATTTTCATTGTTCTAACTCCCTTAGTTACAAAGTCGAAACTTCTATATCATATCAACTTGAACTTTACCATAAAACACACATTTTTTTAATATCATTACTTAGAAAAACAAAAACATACTAAGTTAAGCTGTGAAGAAAACTCAGTATGTTTATCGGTACGATTTTTCATTTTTAAAACTTAATATACATACCGCCTGAATCTGGTTCGGTAGGCATAAATCCAAATTTTGCATACAATTTATCCGCCGGGTAGTCTGCGATCAGACTTACGTAGGTGCTTTCGACAGCCACACTTTTAATATACTTCATAATATGTTCCATAATTTGACTGCCGTAACCTTGACCTTGGTAACTTTTCAAAACTGCAACATCAACAATTTGAAAAACAGTTCCTCCATCGCCAATCACTCTACCCATACCAATTAACCGATCTTTATCATACAAGGTTACTGTAAATAAGGCATTAGGTAATCCTTTTTCAGCTGCTTCGCGCGTCTTTGGACTCATACCTGCATTAATCCTTAATGCGCAATAATCCTCGCAAGTCGGAATATCATATGTCACTTTAACCATTATTTACCCCACTTTTCATCACACAATATATCAACCTAGTATAAATGTTTATTTACAATAGTCTTATTCGCTTCTTTAAACACTTCATGATGACTTGAAACATAACCCTCTGCATTCGCATCTGGTTGGATATATGTTTTAGCAAGGTTCGCTGCATTTGCACCATCACTAAATGCACTTGCAATTAGATGTGATTTTGCATCATGATAAACAATATCTCCACACGCATAGATACCAGGTATACTTGTTGTCGTATTACCAAATCCTTTAACACGACAATCATCATGCATATCTAGCTTTGAAGATGTTTCACTCAATAATGTATTACAACGATCAAAGCCATGACTAATAATGACATCGTCAAATTTAACTGTATGCGTATCACCACTTTCAACATGTTCCAAAACAACTTCACTTATATGCGTTTCATCATCATTGCCGATCAAGTATTTAATACGTGTTTTCGGGCATAGTTTCACATTTAAATCTGTCACCAGCGTTTTCATCGCTTCATGACCACTTACATCTTCTTTTCGATAAACAACTGTCACGCTTTTAGCAATCTTGGCAATATCATGCGCCCAATCTAATGCTGTATTTCCTCCACCTGAAATTAATACGTCTTTATCTTTGAAACGTCTGTAACTTTGTACAACATAATGTAAATTAGTTAATTGATATCTCTCTACACCTTTAACATCTAATTGTTTTGGATTAATAATACCTGCACCAATAGCAATGATAACTGCTTTCGATGTATATATTTCTCCCGCTTCTGTTTCAACTTCGAAATGACGTTCTGCCTTTTTCCTAATATCTACCACACGTTCATTCAAATGAACTTCCGGTTTAAAATATAATCCTTGCTTAATTGTATCTTTTAAAATTTCATGACAAGGTTTTGGCGCAATGCCGCCAATATCCCAAATAATTTTTTCAGGATAAATTCTCATCTTACCCCCTAATTCAGATTGAACATCTATTAATCTTACAGACATATCTCGCAATCCAGCATAAAAGCTTGCATACAAACCAGACGGACCGCCACCAATGATTGTAACGTCTTTCATTATGTGCCTCCTATGACTCTCTATATTCATTTCTTTCATTAACGCGCTCAAATTGATAATTATTATCATTTAAAGACATTATACTATTAATATTTATATTGTTAAAATAAATCGCATAGTTAGCCATGAATTATCAATAACTATCCCATCACAATATAAAAACACACCTTTCAAAGTACGAAACAACAATGTCCCTTTGAAAGATGTGTATATTTTTTAGTTCTAGTTATATTATTTTTTTAAAGACTCATCACGTGGTTCTTTAAGAATTGCTTGTCTTAAAAGGAAAAATAGCAACAATAAACCTGCAAGCATACCTGTGTGCCCAATACCTGCAAAGCCTGCAAATGCTTCTGGAGAGTATGATTTACCAGTGACTTGGAAGAATCCTTTTGTCACCATCATACCTATAGTAACGATAACGCCTATGTTATATACATAGAAGAACCAGTTAAATAAGTAGTAACTTGATAATTTAAATAACTTCTCCAATGGTAATAATATTAAAAACATAAACATACCTAAAATAAGTGTATGTGTGTGTACAAGTGATAATTGTGTTGTACCAGTAAAATCATATGCTTTTGTTAGCTCTCTATAGAAAAAGCCACTAAATAAACCTATGATCATATAAAAAAGAAATGAATATAATAACCTACGCATTTTGAATCCTCCCTCACCTTTTCATTATATCCGATTATACCTATTATAACAGTGACAAAAAAGCGAAGATGTGACACAACTGAATTTGGTTTAGCACACAGTATGACAGCTAAAATAACTTTACATCAAGTGCTATACAAATAAAATAGCTATACCATGACGCTCGCTACAAACGTCTTGTATAGCTATAGTCCTATTTATTAAATTATGACGGCACTTCAGTACGTTTTGTGCTATGTTTTCTAACAATAGCTGAAACTAAACTTGATACAGCGCCAAAAATCATAAACCCTATAAACATCCACATTGTACTATTTAATTCAATATGATGATTCAAGTACAATAGTTCTCTTACACTTGTTGCATAGTGTGTGAATGGATTCCAATCATATACATATTTTTGATAACTTTCAGGCAACATTTGTTTAGGTAACGTTACAAGTTGCATACTAAAGAACATTAAAATGAAGAAAATTGGAATTGACTTCATACCTAGCCATACCATAACACCTAAAATAAGGCCCACGAAACCAAGAATCGCAAGTGCTACAAAAATTGCGACACGATTTGGATGGTCAAAATCAAATCCTTGAACGCCTTGCATGAAATAAATATAAACGAAGCTACCTGCAAATGCTGCAACAACTGCAAATATCATTTGTCCAATTGAAGCAATGATACGATGTTGCACGACGATATTGTTACTAGTTCTAAACGCAAAGAACAATAAGATAGACGTTACGATTGAACCTATCCAAATTGGCATAAACATTAGGAATGGTGCATTACCACCTGCTTGGTGATCTTTAACTTTATTAAGTTTTTCATTATCCACTTTCACTGGATTCGTCAAACCATTGATGTCCGCGGCATTGACTTTAACATTTTGACTCGTTAATGTTTCCAAACTTTGCTTCGTAATTTGAGCATTAATATTATCACCCATACCAGTTAACACAGCTGATGCAATTTGTGAACCTTGTAAGCTTGATCCTTCACTTACAATCGTTTTAAATTTAGCCTGCTTAACCTCTACTTGTTGATTCCCCATTTTTTGTTTCATTTGTTGAACTACTTGTGGTGGAATTTCACCTGAAGCAACTTTTTGTTGCATTTCTTCTTTTTTACTATCCATAACTACTTTTTGTGTTTTACTCATAGCATCTTTTGAAAAGTCTTTATCAATAATAGCTACTCCAAAGATTTTTTGATCTTTCAAATCTTTTTCAAGATCTTTTTCACTATCAACCTTAACCCATTTAATTTTATTAGAATCACTATCTAATAATTTATCCTCTAATTTTTTACCAATGTTAACATTTTTATCTTGAATCGTTGTACCTTTATCTTCGTTTAATATACCAATTGGTAAATCTTTTGGTTTAGGGTTATATGCAGGATAAAAAGCTAAAGAAAAAATTACCAAGATAATCATAGTTGCTATTGGTGCAATCCATAATAATTTATTTTTAAATATATTCATTTTATTAATTACCTCCTTATTAGACAATGTGTTGAATATTTCGCATGTTGTCTATTATAATATGTAAGTGGGAATAAACAATACACAATGTTCATCAATACGTTTATTAATAGACAAATACACCCACATTGTTCAATAACACAAGGAGGTTGATTTATTTTTGAAAGAAGATAGGCGAATTAGAAAGACAAAGTCCTCCATTAAACAAGCGTTCACTAAATTACTACAAGAAAAAGATTTAGAAAAGATTACCATTCGCGACATAACAACACGCGCTGATATCAATAGAGGGACATTTTACTTACATTACGAGGATAAATATATGTTACTCGCAGATATGGAAGATGAGTATATTTCAGAACTAACGACATATACTCAATTTGATTTGTTACGCGGTTCTTCAATTGAAGACATTGCGAATACTTTTGTAAATAATATACTCAAAAATATTTTCCAGCATATTCATGATAATTTAGAGTTTTATCATACTATTTTACAATTGGAACGCACGAGTCAATTAGAATTGAAAATCAACGAACATATTAAAAATAATATGCAACGTTATATTAGTATCAATCATTCTATCGGAGGCATTCCAGAGATGTATTTTTACAGTTACGTTTCCGGAGCAACAATTTCAATTATTAAATACTGGGTAATGGACAAACAGCCCATTTCAGTTGATGAATTAGCTAAACATGTGCATAATATTGTTTTTAATGGTCCATTAAGAATAATGGCAGAAAACCGTTTGCATAAATCAAACCTTGATTCACTAACTTAAGTAATACTCGCTTTTCCTAAATCCTTTAGAAAGGAACTATATATCATGATTACTTCATTCAGACATTCTGAAGATATAGATAAACATATTATAAAAACACCATTAGATCATACAGCGTCATGGATTAATGTAGTAGAACCAGACCGAGAAGAAATTGAAAATCTTATGGAACAATATAATATACCTGAAGACTTTATACGTGACCCTTTGGACTCAGAAGAAAGTTCCCGTATTGAATATGACGAAGATACTGGTTACTCATTAATCATTATTGATTTACCTATCGTCAATTCAACTAATCGTAGCGTTCTATCTTTTGTAACGATTCCATTAGGCATTATTATTGGCAACGGTATTATCGTAACAGTTTGTGACGCTGAAAATGAATTTTTAGAAAATTTACCTAAGCGTGATATTAATTTAAAATTTCACAGCAGATTTGCATTAGAAATTTTAACTACTATTGCCGACCATTATAATCGTAACTTACGATTACTTAATAAAAGTAGAATTCGTATTGAGAAAGAACTAAAAAATAACATTACTAACAAACAACTTTTCAAATTAATGGAAGTTGAAAAAAGTTTAGTATACTTTTTAGCTGCCTTAAAAGGTAACGATACAATTATTAAAAAATTATTCCGTTTACCTGCAATTAAACGTTTTGAAGAAGATGAAGAATTACTAGAAGATTTAATCATTGAAAATAACCAAGCCATCGAAACAACAGAATTACATCAACGTATCTTAGAAAGTATCACAACATCATACGCTTCCTTATTATCTAATGATATGAATACGATTATGAAGACATTAACACTTTTCACGGTACTATTAACGTTACCAACGCTCGTATTTAGTTTCTTCGGTATGAATGTGCCGTTGCCAATTGATGACCATAGTTATATATCTTGGATTATTGTGGTAGGTATTTCATTAATTCTTGTCGTAATTGTTAGTATTTTCTTATGGCGAAAACAGAAATTATAACTAAATTAAAAGGTATGACAGCTTAAAGTTTCATCCTATTGCATTTGCAATGACTGATACTTTGATTACTGTCATACCTATTTTTTTATTCTACAACTTTTTTATTTGCTTTTCTTTTCGATAAAATTAAAGTAACTGTTATGGCAACGATGAATGATATTGTCATACCAACAAAGTAATGTAACCATCCTGCATGTACTGGATTGATTGAGATAAATCCAGGCAATCCAGCAGTTCCTAATGCGATTGCTTTAACCTTGAAGAAAGCAATATATGCTGAACCAATACCTGATCCAACGATAGCGCCAATAAATGGATATCTTAGTTTTAAGTTAACACCAAACATAGCCGGTTCTGTAATACCAAGTAATGCTGAAATACCTGCGGCAGATGCCACACCTTTTAACTTCTTATTTTGTTTAATAATAAAGAACGCTGCAATTGCTGCACCACCTTGTGCAACATTAGACATTGTCGCAATCGGGAATATAAATGATCCACCCGTTTTAGTGGCATCTGCAATTAATGTCGTTTCTACAGCTATAAAGCTATGATGCATACCTGTAATAACAATTGGAGCATACAATAATCCGAATATTAATCCACCAATTGCACCACCAAATTCATAAAGCCATGTTAAACCATCTGATAACCAGTAACCTAATTGTCGAGTGATTGGACCTACAAATGAAAATGTTAGAAATGCTGTTATAAAAATAGATAACAATGGTGTTAACAAATTATCTAACACCGTTGGAATAACTTTGCGTAACCCTTTTTCAATTGAGGCTAAGATATAAGCTGCTACAAGCATAGGTAACACTTGTCCTTGATAACCTACTTGATTAATATGCAAACCAAATACATCCCAATATGGAATAGCCTTACCTGCTTCAACTGCTTTTGGGAAATCGTATGCGCTCATTAGCGATGGATGAACCAATATCATACCTAATGCAGCACCTAAAAACGGATTGCCACCAAAACGTTTTGCTGCACTAAATCCAATTAAAATTGGTAATAATGTAAATGGTGCATTCGCAAAAACATTTATCATTTCAGCTAATCCAGCAAATTGACTATATACATCTATCAATGATTTACCTGAAAAGAATAAATCTTTCGCAGTCAAAATGTTATTTAACCCCATTAATAAACCACCAGCAACGATGGCTGGTATAATCGGAACAAAGATATCTGACAGCATTTTTACAAATCGCTGTAACGGATTCATATTTTTAGCAGATTGTGCTTTGACTTCCGAAGTGGTTGATGCTTCTTTTCCAGTTAATTTTTCCAGTTCACTAAATACTTTATTGACTGTACCAGACCCAATAATAATTTGGTATTGTCCCCCAGTAGAAAATGTCCCTTTAACTACATCCATATTGTTTAGCGCCTCTTCATTTACTAAACTTTCATCATTTAAAACTAATCGTAGTCTCGTTGCACAATGCGCCATTGCATCTAAATTCTCTTCTCCGCCTATCGCGTTCAAAATATCTTCTGCGGATTGCTTATAATTCATATATTTAGCCTCCTAATTAGAACCGGTTCCATTTATTCCACTTTATTGTAACCGGTTCCAAAAATATTTGCAACACTCTATTATCATTTTATATAAACAATTACATCACTTTTGATAGCGCATTCATTTTTATTGCTATACTACATGCATGTATATTAACATTAATTATCGGAGGTAATTTTATGAAAGAACGTGGCCATATCGAACAGCTTTGGCGTGAAGAAAAATATCATGTATTGTTACACAGTCAACAGTCTTACCAAATGATAAGGAATGCTTTAAAAAAGAATTTATCACTTCATCAAGTCCAACAAATGATTGATGATGCTTTGTTAATTGAACCGAGTATAGGAAGTGTATGTAATGCTTTTGATCATATGTGGGGATATTTTAAAAAATGTGCGAATGAAGAAGAAAGACAACAATCAAAACTACTTAAAGCTGATTTTATTAATGGTAAAATCGACACCCAAACTTTATTAGATTTTTTAGCAGAACTTGCTAATAAATATGATGTTCAATATTTACTACAAAGTCGTGTTTTAAACACAAAAAGAAAGAGATAGATTGAAACTTTAGTTGTAACGGACAAATAGTAGTCATTGGAGTTCAGCAATTCATACTTTGTACTAAAGTTTACTATAATCTATCTCTCAAGGTTTAAATGTACATATCTATATTAAAATGCGTTTCATGATGTTAGAAGATACCATACACATTTAATTAGTTACAGCATAAATCAATTTATACCCTTAATTATTACATTGTTTATATTTTAAATTCGGGGGAGTAATTTTAAGTAATATCTTGTTGCTGCTAATTCTATTGTTAATAAATTGATATTAGATGTAGAAATTGAGTGTGAAAGTTAATAATAGATGATTTAGCTAGTAACATAATTAATTCATATATAGTCAAAAAGTTCTGTTAGATACTGTTCTTGATGAATATTCTTTGATGTTAGGTGTTAGCTATTCTAGATGAGTTTCTTAGATGTGGATGCCTGTCTTGATGAAGTTATCTATGATGTTAATATAATACTTGATGTTGATTCTTAGATGTTAGTGCGATTTCAAGATGCTGATTCTTTGTTGTTGCACTATCTTGGTGCCGTTTCTAGTTGTTTATAGTTATCGCATCTCTTGATGTAAAATCTAAGATGTTTATGCATTTCTAGATGTTAATTCTTCGCTGCTTAAGAATTATCTTGATGGTAAATCTAGTTGTGCCATGCATTTTCTCATGATGAATCTAAGGTGTTAATTCATTGATGTGTGCTGTTTCTTGTTGCTTCATTATCTTGATGGTGAATTTCGTTGTCTAATGCACTTTTTCAAATGATTATTCTAATTGTTACGGCAATAACTAGATGGATTTTCTTAGATGTTCACTTTTCTAGATGTTTATACTTATCTTGATGTTTTCTAAACAGAACTTTTAAACGCTTTATTTTTTAGTAGATTGTTTAAAATTTCTTAGTTGATGGTTATTGTTGTTGATTTGAATAATTTGTAGCGAATATTTTGTAACAGGGCTACTAAGAATTTTTATAACAAGAAGTGATTTCAATCGTACTAATTTTCAGCGTTTGATGACAAAAGTGTATGTCCAAACTTAAATAATGGCGATAAAATTTAAGTCATGGGTACATTTAATGTTTTTTGATTCAAACTTCCATTTTGGTCAATTTGCTTTTTTTATAACATAGTTGAATATCAATAAAAGATTAGCAAGTTAGTTCAAAATGGCTATGTATTGTTTTATGAAATACATAGGTTTGAAATCTATATTAATTATGCACCAAATAATTTAATTAGACTCTATCGAAAATTTCCAAATTTTGCTTGCTATCTTTCTAATTTTACTTTTATATTGTGCACAATGCATAAAAACAAGCGTTTTCCTAGGAGTTTTCATTAATTTCTTTTATTTTTCACTATTACCTTTTCAAAAATATTCAACTATAATAGGTATACTATCCATGATTTTAAAAATTTCCATGTTTTACATTTAAATGATAGATTTCAATATATATTAGGCAGGAGAGAGAAATATGACATGCCAACTTAAAATACATCATACATTATCGACAATACCAAGTCGTAATATTAATAATATTATGGTGCTATTTTCACTTACAAGTAAACTCAATATTACGATTAATGGTGAAACCAAAGACGTAAGTAATTATATTATCTTAATTAACCATGGTGATATTTATAATATTAACCACGGCGAAAATATAATCGAATTAATGATACCCGTTTTTTATTTTTATCAACAAGATGATGATTTCTTTAATGGTTATTTAGATCGTCATTTATTACAATCAAGTAATTATATTAAGTCATTAATTGCCGATTTAATCAGTACACCAACAAGTTCTTCTTTAATGGGTAAAAATATAGGTCAAAGTATTATTGACACTTTACTTAAAGAAGCTTTTATAAGAATAGATCATGAATATTTACCAAATATTGCTTTAAGCAATCCGGTGTTTATAGACTGTGTAAACTATATTCATGACAATATTGATGCGCACTTGTCTTTAAAAGATATAGCGATGCATTGCAACATCTCTGAATCATATTGTTCTAATCTTTTTGTTCGATATTTGAGTATGAATTTTAAAGATTATTTTACAAGTATTAAACTTGTTAACGCCATCAATTTATTACTTTCTACAAAACATTCTATTACAACTGTTTCTGAATTGGCCGGTTTTAACAGTCATACAAATTTTGCAAATCAATTTAAGAATTACTTGCATTTTAGTCCTAAACAGTTCCGTTCACTCGTTTCCAAGATTACTGAACCACCACAAATACATTTCCAACAAGATAACGTATCACAATTCACTGAGCTAATTTCAACAATCGATTTAACAGCTCAGCTGGCTACAAATACAACAGATATTCATATAGATGATTTTAATCCAAAAGATCGAAGTCAGCGTGCCAAAGTATTTGTTCGATTTAGTAATTTCAATGAACTATTTCAATTTATTTTCAATGAATATTACGATATTAACTTTGAGCACTTACCAAAACCTGTCGTTTTCATTGACGATATTCACGATATTGAGATTAGCCAAACGAATTACAACCTGTTAAATAGATGTTTTGAAAAGCTTTTTGAAAAAAATATAGGTTTAGCAATCGCTATTAAATCAACACAACAATTCGAAACGATGAAGCAATTAATACTAACATTTTTACAAGGCAATCAAGACTATAAGACAAGCAAGAAATTAGTTAAATTTATGCTCGTATTTTGCTCTAACTCTATGACAGCAGAAGAAATTCATTTATGTCATCTTAAAATTAAAAACAAAAATAAAGAAATTAAATATAGTGTGACAGTCGATGGCTTTTTAGAAACTTATTCAACCGTGGAACAAGTTTATGATGTCATGCAGCGTCTTAAATTCCATTATTACTTTATTGATATTGAAAATTCAAAAACTGCAACACATCTTATCACTAAAAACCAACACTATCATCAAACTGACACTCATTTTGAACAGTATAAGAAATTTATTTTAGATTCAGGTATATCATCAACACAATTTGTATATAATAACCTGTCTGTAAGCGGATTTAAATATACTAATGATGGTAAGAATCCAATTCAATTATCTGACATAGTGTATCACTTAATCGCATTATTACGATATGGCGGTGGCATTAGCTATCAATTATTAGATGACCATTCAAATTATATTTCCTTGTACAACAAATATGGTAGCCCCCTACCATTAATGCATTTATATAAAATGTTTAGACCTTTTGTTAATGAAGACATTGAAATTACAAATAATTATGTATTGAGTCGTAAAGATAATAACTACCATTTCTTATTATTCAATAAAATTAATGACCGATATATGTCAGACGTAAAACAAGACTTCATTTTCCATAATGAATTACCTCAAGACTCTTTGATGATTATTAAAACATTGAATCATGAACATGGTTCAATTCAACATTTGCTTCCAACAAGCGATCAACTTGTCTATATAGAAAAAGAAATTCTAGATGAATTAGACAAAACGAATTACCCTAAAACGGAGCTTGCAGTTCAAGAAGAAACTGGTCGTACATTTGAACTCAAGTTAAATCACGACGAGGTTAAATATATTTGCTTTAAACCAAGTTAAATACTAACAGTCCTCTTGTGTTTAGTTTCTTACGTTAAAGGCTATTTATATCATAAGGAGATGATATGTAATGAGTAACTCACAAGCAATTCAAGTAATTGGAGGCGTGCTAGAGACGTCAAAAGTCGGCGTATTATCAACTGCATATAATAACAAACCTAATAGCAGATATATGGTCTTTTATAATGATGGTCTTACTTTATATACTAAAACGAATATCCATTCTGCTAAGGTCAAAGAAATTAAAGATAATCCAGCAGCATATGTTTTGTTAGGCTATAACGACACAACTAACCGTAGTTTCGTTGAGATGGAAGCGACAATCGAAATCGTTACAGAACAAGAAGTGATTGATTGGCTATGGGAAACACAAGACAAAAGCTTTTTCAGTTCAAAAGAAGACCCAGAGTTATGTGTTTTAAGAGTAATTCCGCAATCCATTAAGCTAATGAATGATAAATCATTAGAAACACCTATTAAAATTGATTTATAATATGTAAGTTTTTGGCTTTAAAATTATCCAGCAATTGAACATGTTAGCTATAAATTTCAACAGTATCCTATTTATATATATTTCGCTTTTGAAAGCGTTTAATACTTTTAACTATATTTTTATTATATAACAATATTTTAGACACATTTTATTCACATTTATTGTGATTAAGGTGTGTCTTTTTAAATTAATTTTATGTAATATAAATACTGCATTTGCAAACTGTTGTACTTTTAGGTATAACAGAATTAACTACATTTAAGGAGATTGATGAACCGTGAAAAATAAAAAAGGTTTTGGTCTTGGTATTAGTTTAATTGCCATCATGTTGATTGTATGTATTGTACTAGTAATCATGATGATGACTGGTGGAAAGAAAGATACATATTATGGAATTATGAAAGACAATGCTACAATTGAAAAAATGATTAGTGAAAAAGATGAAAGCATTGAGAAGAACGTTAAATTACCTTCAGATGCAGACGTTTCAGTTAAAAAAGGTGATTTTGTAATTGTTTATAAATTAGCAGATTCTAATAAAATTGTTAAAGTAAAAAAAGTTGATCATGACGATGTACCACATGGTTTAATGATGAAAATTCATGACATGGGTAAAATGCACATGAAACACTAATTAAGCTTTAATTTTGAGTATTATATAAGATATTAAAAGCAGCAGTAAGATGTTTTCTAATTGAAAATTATCTTACTGCTGCTTTTTAAGAATTAATGTGTCAATCTATTTCCGGTTCGCCTGCGCTTTGCGCATGCATAAAAGCCCCTAACAACCAGAGGTCCCTTCGCTTCGTTTCGCCTGCGCTTTAGCGCATGTATAAAAGCCCCTAACAACCGAAGGTACCTTCGTTTCGGTTCGCCTGCGCTTTAGCGCATGCATAAAAGCCCCTAACAACCAAAGGTACCTTCGTTTCGGTTCGCCTGCGCTTTAGCGCATGCATAAAAGCCCCTAACAACCGAAGGTTGTAAGGGGCTTTAAATGTCAGATAGTATTTTTTAAATTGATTTTAAATATTCTTGACCTTTTGCTTTATCGTATACGTTTTCCCATTTAGCAATAACAATTGTTGATAATGCGTTACCAATAACGTTTACACATGTACGAACCATATCTAAAATACGGTCAACACCAATAATTAATGCTAAACCTTGTGCCGGTAAGCCCATGGCACCTAATGTTGTTAATAAAACAACGATTGAAGTTCCTGGTACTGCCGCCATACCTTTAGATGTAATCATTAATGTTAACATCAACACAATTTGCTCTGATAATGTTAAGTGCATTCCATACATCTGTGCAACGAATAATGCTGCAATAGATTGATAAAGTGCTGATCCGTCTAAGTTAAACGTATAGCCAATCGGTATAACAAAGGATGTAATATCTTTTGGTGAACCAAAGTTTTCCATTTTCTTCATCATTACAGGAAGAACAGCTTCCGAACTTGATGTAGAAAATGCTAAAAGCAATTCACTTTTCAAGATTCTAATAATATTCATGATATTAATACCACACATCCATGCAACTAGTCCTAGTATAGCGAATACAAAGAACACCATTGCAAAGACAACAACTAATACTAATTTTAATAGTGGTAATAATGCTGATGCACCAAATGTAATAATTGTAGTACAAATGAATGCAAACACTCCAAGTGGTGCTAATTTTAAAATTTTATTAATCATCCAGAACACAGCTTCAAGCGATCCGCTTAAAAATTCTTTAACTGGTTCTGCTTTTTTACCTACTGCAGCTAATCCTAATCCAAAGAATACTGCGAAGAAGATAATAGGTAATAATTCACCCTTATTTAAAGCTTCAAAAAAGTTTGTCGGAATAATATGTACAATGGTATCAATAAAATGATTTCCATATGTAGATTGTTCTGCTGCATGTGCAGTTGATTGATATTTAGAAATATCACCTTTAGGTAATTTTGTTGGGTCTAATCCAGCACCTGGTTTAAATAGGTTACCGAAGATAATCCCTAAACCTATTGCGATTGTTGTAATAATTTCAAAGTATAAAATTGTTTTCCAGCCATAACGCCCTACAGTTTTCGATTCCCCAACGTTCGAAATAGAAAGCGCTAGTGAGCAAAATACAACTGGTATAACGATCATTTTAATTAAATTTAAAAATACGTCACCAAATGGTTTAATGTAATTTGCTACGTTTTCTTGTCCATATAATAAAAGTCCTACGACAACACCTAACACTAATGCAATAACTACTTGCATAGGTAGGCTAATTTTTCTCTTGAATAGAGCCATAGTACAAACTCCCCTTCATCTGACATCACTCAATTATATCAGAAAATTGATAATTATCTATAAAAAATTAAAATATTTATCTTTTATAGATGTCAAAAATCACTAATTTCCATACAAAAACTGTTTACCTTAAATAATTAAAATTGCAGGCACTAAACTGTTTCACCAGTTATACGTTTCACTATTTTGATGGTTTATAATTCTGATTGAAATATTTATGCTTTGCAGTTTTCAAACTTTTCTTAGTCTCTGTATCAAAGCCTTCAACAAATAATCCTTTATTAGTACTGATTGGTTGCACAACATAAGTTACACCAGGTTCATCTTTAAACGTAACTTCCTTATAGAAGAGACCTTTTTTAGCACTATACTCTGTTTTTTCTGATTTAATTTTATCTTTTAGATTTTTCTCTTCCAAGTAACTGTCAATAAGTTGAATATTCTTATGGCCTTGATATGTTTTCAGACCAAAGAAAAATGCTACAGCAACAATTAATGAAATAAATAATATAATGATAACTTTAATCGCGTTTTTTTTCTTCTTCATTATGTAACTCCTTTTTGCTTATCTATTCAGTATGAACGAATCAATTTATTTAATAAAGAGTTTTTACCAGATTGTAACAATTTTTTCTTCTCAATATTATTATAGAAATCGAATTACATACACGATGCTTTTAAAAAATTTAATAACAAATTTCATTTTACTATCTATCAAAATAATTGACTACTTTTAACAATTAAGGATGATACAATTACATTTTTTTCAATTTAAAAAATCAGTCATATCAGTCATTACCGATGAAAATACTAAGATATTGATATGTTTTGCATTATTTAACATTTAAATTCAATTATAGACAATTCGATAATTGCGATGAAATCAGTACTTGACAACTATTACACTTCATAATATTGTTTATTTTAACAAGGAGTGATTGGATGTATGTAGAAAACAGCTATCTTAGCAAACAGTTGTGTTTTTTATTTTATGTTTCTTCAAAAGAAATAATTAAAAAATACACAAACTATCTTAAGGATTATGATTTAACCTATACTGGTTACATTGTTTTAATGGCGATTGAAAATGATGAAAAACTTAACATCAAAAAATTAGGTGAACGTGTATTCTTAGATTCTGGAACACTGACACCATTACTAAAGAAATTAGAAAAGAAAGATTACGTTGTTCGAACACGCGAAGAGAAAGATGAAAGAAACCTACAAATTTCTCTAACAGAACAAGGTAAAGCAATAAAAAGTCCTCTTGCTGAAATTTCTGTTAAAGTATTTAATGAATTCAACATTTCAGAACGAGAAGCATCAGACATTGTTCATAATTTGCGAAATTTTGTTTCGAAAAATTTCGACAATTCCGACAAAAAGTAACTCCCTATCATAAGGTGATGGGCAGAAGTATGCATCGCTATGTTTATTCATTATCTTTATTACTTGTATAAATCTCGATGCTCAGTTCTTTTGCCCTGATTCCTTATCAGGCACAAATCTACCCATTTATAACATTTTTATCCCCCCTTTTACTTTATCTTTTTTTATTCTACTCATATAATGACTTTGTAATACAAATTTATATAATGGAAGTGATGATATTGAACTTCAATCAATTCGAGAATCAAAACTTTTTTAACGGTAATCCAAGTGATACATTTAAAGATTTAGGTAAACAAGTATTTAATTACTTTGCAACACCTTCATTTGTAACGAATATATATGAAACAGACGAATTATATTACTTAGAAGCTGAGCTAGCAGGTGCAAATAAAGAAGACATTAGTATCGATTTCAATAATAATGTGCTTACTATTCAAGCTACTAGAAGTGCTAAATATAAATCCGGAAAACTCATTTTAGATGAGCGAAACTTCGAATCATTAATACGCCAATTTGATTTTGAAGCTGTTGATAAGCAAAATATTACTGCTAGTTTTGAAAATGGGCTATTAACCATTACCCTGCCTAAAATCAAACCAAGCAATGACACTACTTCATCAACATCTATTCCAATTTCTTAGTTAAATTTAAAATGAATACATTACTAAAGCCTTAATGTCATGCTACTAACGTTACACATGGTATTAAGGCTTTGTCATTTAAATTTAAGAATGCTTCGTATTACATATCAACTGTGTTTCAATGAACCATATTCTTTTTGATATAAATGGCGCATTGTAAATAATGCAATGCATCCGAATACCGCTAAGAAAATAAATGCTAAATGGCTTGAACCTGTTAAATTAGCTACGTATGTGATGACCAACGGTGGGAAGAATCCTCCTAAACCACCCATCATTGATACGATACCATTTGCTGATCCTGCTTCATTTGAGAAGTATGATGGTACTAATTTAAAAATTAAGCCGTTACCAATACCTGCACAAATACTTATTGTTAAACAACCTACAGTAAATAATGCGATATGGTCTGAAATACCTAAAATAACGGCACCGATAATCATAATAACAAAATCAATCATCAGTACTTTAACTGCATTAAATTTATCACCTAGTATACCTCCTATTGGTCTCAAGAATGTTGCCAGCGCAATGAATACACCTGAACGAATACCAGCATCTACTTTGTCAATTCCAAAATGATTTACTAAGTAGTTAGGTAAGAAAATACCAAATGCAACAAAAGCACCAAAAGTAATGAAATACCAATAACTTAAGTAATATAATTTGTAGTTTTTAGATAATGTTTTCATTTGGGCCATTAATGGCACTTTAATTTTACGTTCTTGTGTGTCACCAAAAATGAACATAATTAATGCAAATAAAGCGATAATAATTAAGTAACTTCTAACTGTTGTTTGCCAACCAATAATACCCGCTATCGGTGGTGCTAAAAATGAAGAAACTGCTGTACCGATATTCCCCATACCATAAATACCATTTGCTAGACCTACTTTTTCTTTAGGGAAATATTTAGGAACTGATGTAACACCAACAGAGAAAATTGCGCCACCTACGCCAAGGAAAAATCCTGATGCCATTAACATCCCCGGCGTTTGTGCTTGGCTCAAGAAAAATATCGGGAATAACAATACGATAAAACTTGTAAAGAATACCCATTTAGCACCAACAATATTTGTTAAATAACCAAACGGCACACGGAGCACTGATCCCAAAATAACTGGTATCGCTAAAATGATTGATATTTGACCTTCAGTTACATTGACATCCTGTTTAATAAAAGGCATTAAAGGAGCAATAATACTCCAAGCCATAAATCCAACCACTAAACTTAATGTTTGTAATGTAAGTTGAAAGCCACCTTTTGTTTTGTACATACGTTTCACCTTCACCAAAATCATTTTTTTTAATAGATATCAATACTCTGCCTATATGTTAGAGGTCAATGTTATTTAATCATGCATTCATTTATATGAAAGCATTCAATATAGACAAAGTATTGACTACATATATATTTTATTATGATTGTGAAAAAGTGAACATAAGGATTTTCCCTTATTTATGGTGTAATTTCCCCTATACAATGTCCCTTTACGATGCATTTAGACACTATTTTGTCATCATTTTAATCAGATTATTAAGGAACACTCACATACTTTTCTTAAAACTTTTTCAATTAGTTACAATTACTGCTTGAAAATCACGTTACGTTACCCTTTATTCTTACAACGTAAGGAGGTTTATCATGTATAAAATCAATATTATTAGATCAGATTCAGTCTATAAGAATATACTCAAGGCACCATTAAAGGACCGTGATTCAATTTTCACTAAAGAAATATTAGTACCTTTTAAAAAGAAATTTGAGGTGCAACAGATGCCTATTTATAATGATGCCAAACAGACAATGAGTGCGATTCAATTTTTAAATGCCTTTCAAATTCCACCCAAAGAACTGGTTGAAACTGACCAAATATCAATACAATACCTGAATAATGATTTCTGGAGTAATTGCGAAAAACATTTAAAAGCTGCTATAGATCAATTTGCAAATTATAGTATCTCATCTCAAGTTTCTAACTATCATTTCACAGTATTACTTGGAGATAGCCAAAAACCACTTATGTATCTAAATAAAAATCGCGGTGGTGATGGTGGCATACCAGGTTATATTATGATTTATTTAGTGCCGAGTACAAGTACAATTAATTCTATGAAAAGCTTAATTGCACATGAAGTAAATCATAATATGCGCTATCAATATATTGATTGGGATGGCGGAAGTTTGATTGAATTGATTATCGCAGAAGGATTAGCTGAAAACTATGTAGAATCATTGTATGGTAAAGCGCATATTGGACCTTGGGTAACAAATACTAATTGGAGTCGTGATAACGTAAAAATTAAAAATACTATTTATAATCATTTACATTTAAAGCATATATTTGAATCGATGCCTTTTCTCTATGGTGATGATATTAATAAACTTCAAGGTAGGTCTATCGTTGGCTTATCTCATGCTGCCGGGTATGCATGTGGCTATCACTTGGTGAAATACTTTTTACAAAAAACAAACATACCTATTGAAGTTGCCACAACACTTCCAGCACAAAAAATAATAAATGAGGTGACTGAATTTTGGCATACACATACACTTTAAAAGATATTATTGAAATTACAGGTGTAACTAAACGAACTTTACATTATTACGATGAAATAGGATTATTAGTTCCAGATAAAAATGATAAAAATTATCGCGTTTATAAACAGCAAGACTTAGAAAAATTACAAAAAATTTTAATACTCAAGTCTTTTGATTTTGATATCGCTAAAATAAAACAATACATTTCATATGATAATGAACAAATGCGCCAGTTATTATCAGAGCAAGTAAGCAAGTTAGATAAAAAGATTTCTGAATTACAATTAATTAGACGCTCTGTATGTGAATTTATTAAAGGACACTCTCTAATAGATACCAGCATTTTAAACAAGTCACTACAGACACAGTATGATAAAGAAGCATCTATAAAGTATGGTCATACGAAGGCATATCAATCATTTATTAACCGTCAAGATAACTTACAATCACAGGATATCAGACAGAAATTGACAACGATCTTCAATCAATTCAATCAAATGTCTTTGAGTCACTTTCCTATCCAAAACTGTAATGATATCGTGGCAGAATGGAAATCTTTTATGAACACAATCGCTGATTTTGATGATGAAACATTATGCTGTATTGCTAAAACATATGAAAATGATACGCGTTTCAAAGATTACTTTAATTCATATGATAATCAAAATTTAGCATCATATATTTCAGAAGCTGTTAATTATTTTTTGAGCAATGAGAATAAGAAAGACAATTTTTAATCCTCACATAGAGACTAAAACACTGAATACACCCTAACTAACATGTCATGTCCAAAATAAACAACTACTCATTTATTCTCTATATCAATAACTATATTAAAAGTTATTCCGTTTCCAATAAAATAAGTATGGCTTTCCAAAAGGAGAAAGTATTAGCTTTCATACGGTTATAAAAAAATATATTTCGAAACATACAAAAGCGCCAGAAGATTCCCCGTTTCCTCTGGCGCTTTGTATGGTATTAATTTCAAACTCTAAAACTCTAATAATTTCTTTTTCAATGCATATTCAACGAGCTCTGGTTTACTTTTCAAGCCAAGCTTTGTCATAATATGCGTTTTATGTGCCTCTACTGTCTTTACAGAAACAAATAACTTCTCTGCAATTTCTTTATTCCCGTAACCTTTGGCAATAAGTGGCAATATTTCTAGTTCTCGTTTTGATAAGATTTTAAAAGGATCTGATGTGTTTGCAGTGTCCTGATTTGAATTAGATACAAATTCATTCACTAAAGATGTTGTAAGTTTCATATCTACATATGTTTCACCTTTATATACCGTTCGAATAGCTAACAATAATTGTTCATCAGGTGCATTTTTCAATATGTAACCTTTCGCACCATTACGCAACACATGGAACAAGTACTCTTCATCATCAAACATGGTTAATATTAAAATTTTAGTTTCAGGAAAACTGTCAGCAATTTTACTCGTAGCGATAAGACCTGACTCACCTGGTGGCATGCTTAAATCCATTAGTAACACATCAGGTTTATATTCCATTACTTTTTGATAAGCTTCGACACCATCTGCAGCTGTTGCAACAACTTCCATATCATTTTGATAATTTAAAATCATAGAGAATCCCGTGCGGACAACAGCGTGATCATCGGCAATGACTATTTTCAATTTTATTCCCCCAATGTATGTTTCAAATTGGAATGTTCAGTGTAACATTGGTGCCCTCACCAATTTTCGTTTCGATGTTGACGCTACCACTGACTAATTCAGCTCGTTCATTCATTCCATATAAACCGAGTCCAGAACCTTTAGGCTTAGAACTTGGATCAAAACCATTTCCCGCATCTATTACTTCAGCAACCAAATGGCGCCCAGTTTGACGGATACCTACATTTATTTCATTTACATCAGCGTATTTCAACGCATTTAAAATAGCTTCTTGTACTACTCGGTAAACAACCGTTTCAATATCACTATCAAAACGGGTATTTTTAATATTGGAAGTATATATGATTTTAACCCCATAATTTTCTTCAAATTGTTTAAAATATGATTTAAACGCTGCCTCAAGGCCTAAATCATCCAAAGAGGCTGGTCTTAATTCCACCGACATATTACGTATATCATCGATTAATTTAGCGACAATGTATTCAATATTTTCTGCGTCTTCCAAAAGCTTTGCTGTATCTTCTTGATATTTCAACAATCGCAATTGAACATCTACATTGAGCATTTCTTGAATCACACTATCATGTAATTCCCTAGAAATTCGTTTTCGCTCATTTTCTTGTGCGGAAATCGTTTTACGCATCATACGTTGTTGATGCAATTTTTCTTGTTGTTCAATTTGTGATGAGACATTTTGAAGCGTAAATGCATGAATCCCTCTATCCTGATCAATAAGCTGATAAGTTGCAGTAAACGGCATCACTTTTTGATCTTTCGTCTTCATAAACACTTGAAAATTCGTAGCTTGTACTTGCATGGACTCTAAGAAACAATCTTTACATGATTGTACATCATAGGCATTCGTATACCCTTCACATCTGTGACAAATCGCATTCGCTACTGCACTATAATTATCTTCTTCGGATAATATATCTTTAGCTGCATCATTCATCGCAATAATTTTACCACTATCGTCGGCAAATACTATTTTTTCGATTGAATGTTCATAGTATTTTTTTAATAAAGCTTCTAATTGTATACTGTCCTCATTAATCATGACCTACACCCTAATTCATCTCATTATTTATCATCATTGAAAATACCAAATTTGCGTTGAATATCATCGTTATCAAATATTTTTGGTAAAGGACGTCCATCTCTTTGACCAAATAATAGTACACCATACACTTGATTTTTGTACCAAAGCGGTACAGCTAAGACTGCTGTTAATGATTCGCTTAATAAAATTGGATAGTCAATCTTTTCTTCTGATCCCAATGCTAAACCGACATTAGCTATAATCATACGCTTCCCTGTTTTCATAACAGTTCCAGCTAATCCACGGCCTTTTCTTAAAATAATTAATTTAAACCGATTATTTTTATTACCTGAAACATAGTGCCATTTTATTGGAGATGATGGTTTGTTAGATTCATAGAAAGCGATTGCCGCAAAATCATAACCTTCTTCTTTGCGTATTTTATCTAATGTCTCTTGAAATCTACGATCTTCAATAATTGCTTCTGGTGTCAAATCCTTTCACCTCTTATACTTACACTTTATTCTTACGGTAAATAATATATCTGCGATTTATATATGTCAAAGGTACACTCCAAACATGCACCAAACGTGTAAATGGCCAACAAGCCATAATAGTGAAACCTAACAATATATGCATTTTAAATGCAATCGGCACACCACTCATCAATGACGCATCTGGTTTTAACATAAATAATTGTCTAAACCAAATTGATAATGAAGTTCTGTAGTTAAAATCTGGATGCTGTACGTTTGTTACTAATGTTGCATAACATCCCATAAATACAATAAGTAATAATAAGAAGTTAACAAAGATATCGGACGCTGAACTTAATCTGCGAATACTTTTCGTAGTAACACGTCTCGCTGTTAATAAAAACATCCCTACCAATGTAATTATACCAAAGATACTCCCTATATAAACAGCACCAATATGATATAAATGCTCAGACACACCGGCAGCATCCATCCACGACTTAGGTATTAATAATCCTACAACATGTCCAAAAAATACCGGAATAATACCTAAGTGAAATAATAAGCTTCCCCACATCAACCTTTTTCTTTCTATTAGTTCACTAGATTTAGCCGTCCAAGAAAATTTATCATAACGGTAACGTGCAATATGACCTGCGACAAAGACAACTAAACATAAATACGGAAATATAACCCATAAAAACTGATTAAGCATGATGTTTCACTCCTTTTGGTGATGTCAAACATAATTTCAATGTTTTTCTAAGTGCTTGAATCACATAGGCATATGGATTGTTATCTTCACCAAGTGCATTCGCCATCACATACGTTCCATCCTCAATAATCATAATGATTAATTGAATATTCTCTTCAGCTCTTGGATCATTTCGCCATTCTGCCACTTGCAAAAATTGAAGCATCAACGGTAGATAATCAGAAAGTTCATTATCTACCATTTCTAGTCCAAACATTTCATATAATACCTTTAATTTAGCTAACATTTGCCCACGTTCTTTTTGCGTATCAAATTTGTTATACGTCATATATAATGGTGCTTTTTTCGTAAAATCAAATGTATCTGTATAAATCGCTTTGATTTCTGATAATGAAAATGTCATCATTACATTTCTAAATGCTATTAAATCGTCATACCCTGGATGATCCTTCGAAATTGTTTCTTCAAAAGTCTTTGGATGAAATGTTAATTTTTCCGGAAAGCATAGCTGTTGCGCTATATATCCAAAACTTTCTTGATACTTTTTAAAATTATCGAAATTAATCACGGAAAATCCCTCCATAGAAATTCTCATTATAAATTTCTTGACCAGTTTTTCCTGAACCTACTGCAACACCACAACCTTCACAGTTATCACCAAAGTGTTCGCCACCATAGTTATATCCCGTACTACCTTGAGCATGATACGTATCTAAATATGTTTCCTTATGTGACGTTGGAATAACGAATCGATCCTCATATTTTGCTAGTCCTAATAAACGATACATGTCTTTAGTTTGGCGCTCCGTTATACCTAATCGCTCTAATCGAGACGTGTCAAATGGCTGTTGAGTAACTTGAGATCTCATATAACTTCTCATCATTGCCATACGTTGTAGGGCTCCTTTTACTGGTTCTGTATCTCCTGCAGTGAAAATATTAGCTAAGTATTCAATTGGTAAACGCATTTCTTCAATAGCCGGAAAAATCGCATCTGGATTTTGAGTTGTATTTTTACCTTCAAAATAGCTCATAATTGGGCTAAGTGGTGGGCAATACCAAACCATCGGCATCGTTCTAAATTCAGGATGTAACGGAAATGCAAGTTTATATTCAATTGCTAACTTATAAATTGGAGAGTTTTGTGCAGCTTCAATCCAATCGTAACCAATACCATCTTTTTCAGCTTGAGCAATGACTTCTTCGTCAAATGGATTTAAGAATATATCTAATTGTTTTTCGTATAAATCTTTCTCGTCTACTGCTGAAGCCGCTTCATGAACTCGATCTGCATCATATAATAAAACACCTAAGTAACGCATACGTCCTGTACAAGTTTCAGAGCATACCGTAGGCATACCCGCCTCGATTCTCGGGAAACAGAATGTACACTTTTCAGCTTTGTTCGTTTTCCAATTGAAGTAAACTTTCTTATATGGACAACCTGTCATACAGTAACGCCATCCACGACATGCGTCTTGGTCAACTAATACAATGCCATCTTCATCACGTTTATACATAGCACCTGAAGGACATGAGGCAACGCAACTTGGATTCAAGCAATGTTCACATAAACGTGGTAAATACATCATAAAAGTTTCGTCAAATTGGAATTTAATATCTTCTTCTATTTTTTGGATGTTAGGATCTTTTGGACCTGTAACATGACCACCTGCTAAGTCATCTTCCCAGTTAGGTCCCCATTCAATTTCAATGTTATCCCCTGTAATTTCTGAATACGCTCTAGCAACTGGCGAATGCTTCCCTGATTTCGCAGTTGTTAAATGTTCATAATTATAGTTCCATGGCTCGTAATAATCTTTAATTAGTGGCATATCCGGATTATAGAAAATTTTACCTAATGCAATCTTTGAAATTCTACTTCCAGATTTTAATTCAAGTTTCCCTTTACGATTTAGTACCCAACCACCTTTGTAGTGTTCTTGGTCTTCCCAACGTTTCGGATACCCTACACCTGGCTTCGTTTCTACGTTGTTGAACCACATGTACTCAGCACCTGGACGATTTGTCCAAGTGTTTTTACATGTCACACTACACGTATGGCATCCTATGCATTTATCTAAATTTAATACCATCGCAACTTGCGCTTTAATCTTCAAGCCAATTAACCTCCTTCATCTTTCTAACTGCTACATATAAATCCCTTTGGTTCCCAATTGGTCCATAATAATTAAAGTGATAACTAATTTGTGCGTATCCTCCGACTAGTTGTGTTGGTTTCAAATGGATTCTAGTCGGCGCGTTGTGTGAACCACCACGTGTATCTGTAATTTCTGACCCAGGCGTTTGAATATGTTTATCTTGTGCATGATACATAAACATTGTACCTTTAGGCATACGATGCGAAATAACTGCTCTTGCCGTTACAACACCATTACGGTTATACACTTCTAGCCAATCATTATCTTGGATATCGTGTTTTTCAGCATCTTCATTTGATATCCAAACCGTTGGACCACCTCTAAATAGTGTCAACATATGCTTATTATCTTGATACATTGAGTGTATATTCCATTTTCCATGTGGCGTTAAATAACGCAGTACCAAAGCATCTGTACCACCTTTAATTTTCTTATCTCTATTACCAAATACCATTGGTGGCAATGTCGGTTTATATACTGGTAAGCTTTCCCCAAATTGTTGAAAAACTTCGTGATCCACATAATAACTTTGACGTCCTGTTAATGTTCTAAAAGGTACTAGACGTTCTATATTCGTTGTAAATGGTGAATATCGTCGACCTTGTTTATTTGAACCTGGAAATACTGCTGTCGGTATGACTTCTCGCGGTTGTGAAGTTATATTTAAAAACGAAATTTTCTCAGCAGCGCGTTCCCTAGAGATATCTTTTAACGGCATTCCAGTTTGTTCTTCGAGATCTTCATATGATTTTTGCGATAATTTTCCGTTTGTAGCAGATGAAATACTTAGTATTGCATCAGCTACATTACGCGCTGTATCAATACGTGGACGATTCACTCTCACAGAATCATCATTTGTATCACTCCACGTACCTAACATACTTTTTAATTCTTCATATTGTTCACTGACACCGAAACTTACACCATGTGCTCCAACTTTCCCTTTTTCAAGTACAGGACCAAGCGTGACATATTTGTCGTAAATTTTAGTGTAGTCGCGTTCTACAATTGCAAAGTTAGGCATTGTACGTCCAGGTACCGCTTCAATTTCACCCTTCGACCAATCTTTCACTACGCCGTATGGTGTTGAAATTTCTTGCTTTGTATCATGACTAAGTGGAGTTGTCACAACATCTTTAAACGTTCCAGGTAAATAGTCTTTTGCCATTTCTGAAAATGATTTTGCCAATGTTTTATAAATATCCCAGTCTGAACGTGATTCCCATAATGGATCAATAGCAGGATTGAAAGGATGTACATATGGATGCATATCCGTTGATGATAAATCATGTTTTTCATACCAAGTCGCTGCCGGCAAAACAATGTCAGAATATAACGGTGTTGCCGTCATTCTGAAGTCTAAAGAGACCACTAAATCTAACTTACCTGTTGTTTCTTCACGCCACGTAATTTCTTCTGGCTTTTCATCTTCATTTGGTGTAGCTAATAATCCTGATTTTGTGCCAAGTAAATGCTTCATAAAGTATTCTTGACCTTTTGCAGAACTTGAAATTAAGTTTGAACGCCATATAAATAATGATTTTGGATGATTCTTTTTCAAATCAGGATCTTCTATTGCAAATTGTGTTTGTTTTGATTTCACTTCATCAATTGCGCGTTGCAAAATCGCTTCATTTGAATCTATACCTTCATCTTTAGCTTCTTCTGCAAACAACAAGCTATTTTTATTAAATTGTGGATATGATGGTAACCAACCAAGTCTAGCTGCTAACACGTTATAATCAGCTGGATGTTGATGCTTTAACTCCTCTGTTTTAGCTAATGGAGATTTTAAACGATCTACATTTGACTCTTCATATTTCCATTGGTCTGTCGCAAAATAGAACCAACTTGTTCCGTTTTGCAAACGTGGTGGTCCTTGCCAGTCTTTCGCAAATGCGACAGTACTCCATCCTTCAATCGGGCGACATTTTTCTTGTCCCACATAGTGAGCCCAACCGCCACCATTCACACCTTGACAGCCACATAACATCACTAAGTTTAAGATTGAACGATAAATCGTATCTGAGTTGAACCAATGGTTAATACCCGCACCCATGATAATCATTGAACGCCCTTCAGTATCGATAGCGTTTTGAGCAAATTCTTTAGCTACTTGAATGACAACACTTTGTTTTACGCCTGAAATGGCTTCTTGCCAAGCAGGTGTATATTTTGATTCTGCATCGTCGTATCCATTTGATTCCAATTTATGATCAAAACGACGCACGCCATATTGACTTGCCATTAAGTCAAAAATTGTAGCAATACGGACTTTGTCACCATTTGCTAAAGTGACTTGTCGAGTTGGAATTGGGCGATTGAATATCCCATCTCCATCACTATCAAAGTATGGGAATTGAATTGTTTCTAATTCATATCCACCTTCTGTCATTGATAATGTAGGGTTAATTTTAGAACCATCTTCTGTTTCTAGTTTTAAGTTCCATTTCTTACCTTCTTCCCAACGTTGACCCATTGTGCCATTAGGTACCACTATACTGTCACTGATTGTGTCGTAGATTACCGGTTTCCATTCACTTTGCTCTGTCGTTTGTCCTAAGTCACTTGCTCTTAAAAATCGACCTGCTTTATATCCATTTTCATCTTCATCTAACATGATGATAAATGGCATGTCTGTATATTGTTTCGCATAATTAATAAAGCGTTCATTCGGTTGATTAACATAATGCTCTTGTAAAATAACATGTGTCATTGCTTGAGCAATTGCAGCATCTGAACCAGGATTCGGTGCTAACCAGTTATCAGCAAACTTCACATTTTCTGCATAATCAGGTGCTACTGAAATAACTTTTGTTCCTTTGTAGCGAACTTCTGTCATAAAATGTGCGTCTGGCGTACGCGTTAGTGGTACATTAGACCCCCACATAATAATGTATGATGCGTTATACCAGTCACTTGATTCAGGTACGTCTGTTTGTTCTCCCCAAATTTGTGGAGAGGCCGGTGGTAAATCTGCATACCAGTCATAAAAACTAAGCATTTCACCACCAAGTAAATTGATGAATCGAGCACCTGCTGCATAACTGATCATCGACATTGCTGGAATCGGTGTGAATCCAGCAATTCTGTCAGGACCATATTTTTTAATTGTATATAGTAATTGTGCTGCGATAATATCCGTAACATCTTTCCAATTTGAACGCACATGTCCACCCATACCACGGGCTTGCTTATATTGTTTGGCTTTGTCTTCATTTTCAACAATAGACGCCCATGCAGCAACGCGATTACCATTGTTTTCTTCTAATGCTTCAGTCCATAATTCCCAGAGTTTTCCACGAATATATGGATATTTGATTCGAAGTGGGCTGTATTCATACCAAGAGAATGACGCACCTCTTGGACATCCTCTCGGTTCATATTCAGGCATATCCGGACCACAACTTGGATAGTCAGTTTGTTGATTTTCCCAGGTAATCACACCATTTTTCACAAAGACTTTCCAAGAACATGATCCAGTACAGTTAACACCATGTGTTGTTCTTACTTCTTTATCATGACTCCAACGTTCTCTGTACATTTTTTCCCATTCTCTACTTTTACTTTCTAGGATCGACCAATTCCCATTAAATTTTTCTGTTGGCTTAAAGAAATTCAATCCAAATTTTCCCATATTTATATCCTCCTACGTATAAAAATACGATGTGTAGATGTCGTGTTTTTAAATACTTTAAAATGCCCAAGACTATTGCTTTAATTAGATTGTACATTTTTTCACAATCGCAGAATATTAGGGAATTACCTAATAAATATAGGAATCTCCCTATCAATAACGGGATTTCATTGAAATAATACACAATCATGTGTGGTCATACTTATTGCTAATCTAAATCGTTCAAATTTGGCACAACGACAAATAAGGCTTCAACACGAATATATTCTCTCGGTTGAAACCTTACTTATTCATTTATTTTTTATAAATTAGTGACATAACACTGTATTAGTATCTGCACGATCGGTTGAAATATATGTTACATTTTCTTGTTGCTTAATAAACGCATCATAGTAATCATATTGCGACGAATGATATGTGTCATTCGATGTATCATTTGGGTTTAGCAAGCATCCATAACCTTTGTCATATAGTCGTTCGCAAAGCATAAGGGCATCATGCTTAACACCACTTACTACATAAAATTGCTGATCCGGATTAGAAGTTGTTGAGACATTTTCAGTATAACCCACTACTTCACCTATAATACATATACCTGGTTTTGCTTCAATTGCGTAATGCTCCAATTTCCCAACAATATTACTTAAGCGCCCTTTAACGACGAATTCATTAAAACAAGATGCTTGAAAAACAATCGTTATCGGATAATCAATATCTGTGTACTGTTGTATCTGGGCGATAATTTTACCTAAACGTTTAACTCCCATATATATCGCCAACGTACCACCATTTACTAAAGCGTTGACATCTACTTCATTTTCTTCTGAATCTTTAAAATGCCCCGTCGAAAATGTAACACTTTTAGCAACAGCACGCATCGTTAATCCTGTTTGCATCGTAGCAACTGCAGCACTCGCAGATGTCACACCAGGTACAATTTCAAACGCAATATTAAAGTTGTTTAGTGTGTCAACTTCTTCTTGAACTCGTCCAAATATTGCTGGGTCGCCACCTTTAAGCCTCACAACCTTATTATAGCGACGTGCTGCTTCCACGATACATTCATTTATTTTTTCTTGCTGAATGTGTTTTGCATATGGCTTTTTACCAACATCTATAATCTCAGTTGTCGACTTCGAATATTGTAAAATCAACGGATTCACTAATCGATCATATAGAATAACATCCGCTTCACGTATTAAACGCTCAGCCTTTTTAGTTAAATAGTTAGGATTACCAGGACCCGCACCTATCAAGTAAACCTTGCCGTAACCATTTACAGACATATATATACGTTCCCGTCTGTAACTTCTACCTCATATACATCTACACAACCTTCATCAGGTTCTTGTACAATCCCAGTATTTAAATCAATCTTTTGATCATGGAGTGGACAGAATACATATTCACCACTCACTGTTCCCTCTGACAATGGACCTTGTTTATGCGGACAAACATTGTGAATCGCGTGAATTGTACCACTTTCAGTTAAAAACAATCCTATTTCTTTGCCTTTGACAATAACCTTTTTACCAATTAAGGGTGTCAATTCATCTAAAGTTGTCACTTTGATTTTCTCTTTCGTTTCCATGTATTACACCTTCTCCACTTCAAAGATTTTTCGAGCTTGCGCATTACTAGTGATTGCTTCCCAAGGTTCAGCTTCGACTGCTTTTTTAGCATCCATAATACGTTCAAATAATTCATTCTGTCTTTCTGGATCAAGCAACACTTCTTTAACATTTTCAAACCCTAGTCTTCTTAACCACGGTGCTGTTCTTTCAGCATAAATACCTGTCTCGCGATAATATTGCATCAAAGCACCACATAATTTGATTACTTCATCTTCTGTTTCTACAGTTGTTAAAAATTCAGCTTTTTCAACTTCTGTACCACCATTACCACCGATATAGATTTGGAATCCATTTTCAACTGAGATAATACCAAAATCTTTAACACCTGATTCAACACAACTTCTTGGGCAGCCCGATACACCCATTTTGAATTTATGAGGTGTATCGATGTATTCAAATGTTTTTTCTAAACGAATACCAAGTCGTGTCGTATATTGTGTACCAAATCGACAAAACTCTTTACCAACACAGCTTTTAACTGAGCGTGTTTTCTTACCATAAGCTGATGCTGAACGCATACCTAGGTCTTCCCATATATTTGGTAATTCTTCTTTTTTAACTCCATACAAACCAACACGTTGCGAACCTGTCACTTTAACTAGTGGCACATGATATTTCTTAGCCACTTCTCCGAGACGAATCAGTTGGTCTGCATCTGTAACACCCCCACGCATTTGAGGTATAACAGAAAATGTACCATCATTTTGAATATTCGCATGGTAACGTTCGTTAGCAAATCTTGATTCTCTTTCATCTTCATGATCATGTGGATAAACCATATTCAAATAATAGTTAATCGCAGGTCGACATTTTGGACATCCACCTTTGTTTTTAAAGTTTAAAACATGTCGAACTTCTTTAGATGTTTTTAAACCTTTCGCTCGTATTTGAGTAACAATTTGATCACGTGTCAAATCAGTACAACCACATATACCTGCAGGTTTAGCAGCAACAAAGTCATCGCCCAACGTATGCTGTAAGATTTGAGCGATTTGCGGTTTACATTTACCACATGAATTACCTGCTTTCGTTTTAGCCGTAACTTCTTCAACTGTAGTAAAACCATTTTCCGTAATTGCATTTACTATCGTGCCTTTATCGACACCATTACAGCCACAAATTGTTTCATCATCAGCCATATCAGCAATTGATAGCGATGCCTCTTCTCCACCTTTAGTAAGTAATGATACAAGCGTATAATCTTCTGTTGATTCACCCTTTTTCATCATGTTATAAAAGCGTGAACCATCATCGATATCACCATATAGTACTGCACCAACTACATTACCGTCTTTTAAAAATACTTTTTTATAGTTATTATCAACACTATTAAATATTTCAATACCTTTGATTTCAGCATTTTCAACAATTTGACCAGCACTATATAGGTCACAACCAGAAACTTTTAATGATGTAAATGTAGTGGAACCTTTGTATCCATCTGTTTCTTTATTCGTTAAATAATCTGCCAATACTTTACCTTGTTCATATAAAGGTGCAACTAAACCATAAACTTTACCATTATGTTCTGCACATTCACCGACAGCATATATGTTATTATCACTTGTTTGCATCACATCATTGACTACAATACCTCGATTAACTTCTAAACCTGATTCTTTTGCAACTTCAGTATACGGTCTGATACCAACCGCCATGACAACTAAGTCTGCTGGAATTTCACGTCCATCTGCTAATTTAACACCTTCAACATCATCTTCTCCTAAGATTTCAGTTGTGTTGGCTTGCATTTCAAACTTCATACCTTGCTTTTCTAGATCTGCTTTAAGCATATTTCCAGCTTTACGGTCTAGCTGCATTTCCATCAACCATTCAGCTAAATGTAACACCGTTACTTCCATACCTTGATCTAATAAACCACGTGCACACTCTAAACCTAGTAAGCCTCCACCAATTACAATTGCTTTCTTTTTAGTCTTAGCAATGTTCATCATTTGTTCAGTATCATCAATCGTTCTCCAACCAATTACACTCGGTAATGTCGAACCTGGAACTGGAATGACGAATGCTTTAGAACCTGTCGCAAAAATCAATTTATCGTATGATACTTCAATACCATTTGCAGTCGTTACATTTTGATTTGCTCTATCCACGTCAACTACTGGATCATTGGTAATTAACTTAATATCGTGTTTCTCATACCACTCATATGGATTCATAATTGTTTCTTCAACTGTCATTTTATTTTGTAAAATATTTGAAAGCATGATGCGGTTATAGTTTGGATAAGGTTCTTTACCTATTACCGTAATATCATATAAATCGTTGGCACGCTCTAATATTTCTTCGATTGTTCGAATGCCCGCCATACCGTTACCAATCATTACTAGTTTTTGCTTTGCCATAAAATATGCCCCTTTACTTCATAATATTTATTTCAAAAAGGTTTTAAATTTCGTTTGTGCTTTTATATTTTCATTGGAATCATTAAGCTTTCTAATCTATCTTTAATAATTTGCTTTAAAATTGGGTCGAAGTTAATTGAAGGTGTGATGTGTATATCTGTATTAATAGCCATGTCACTCATTTGCTGCTTCACTTTGTTAACAAGTCTTCCGTCATATAAAAATAAAGGTACGACAATTAATTTTTGATACTGTCTCGCAATATCTTCTAAATCATGTATAAAACTAATTTCACCATATAGCGTTCTCGCATAAGTAGGTTTATTAATCTGCAAATGTTGAACGCATGTCTGTAACTCTTCATGTGCTTTTGTAAACTTGCCATTAATATTGCCATGCGCAACAACGACAACTCCAACTTGTTGTTCGTCACCTGCTAATGCGTCACAAATACGTTGTTCAATTAATCGTCTCATTAAAGGATGTGTGCCAAGTGGCTCGCTTACTTCTACCTTTATGTCTGGATACCGTCGTTTCATTTCATGAACGATATTCGGTATATCCTTGAGATAATGCATGGCACTAAAGAGAAGCAAAGGTACAACCTTAAGCTGTTTAACGCCACTTTGAATCAACGTTGTCATTACTGTTTCTAAATCCTGATGCTCACTTTCTAAAAATGCAATATGGTAATGATGTATGTCATCTTTTACTAATTCAGATATAAACGCTTCTAACGCTTGATTCTGCCGACCGCGCCTCATGCCATGTGCAACAATGATATTCCCATTCACATTTACCAACCCTTTCACACGTATTGTATACCAAATCATTTCGTTTTTGTGAAAAGAATCACATTATAGTGTAAAATCAGGGAATTCCCTGATGCCTGTAGTCATGCATATTCCTTATACATTTTCCCTTTTTGTTAAATCAAAAAAGCGACCATATATGAATCCCTACTCAACATTTATTTGAGCAAGCATCAATATATCGGTCGCTTGTAGTGTATATTATTATCTTAAAATGGTGGTTGGCCTAATATTGTTTCATCAAAGCGCTCGGGTATCAATACTTTGCGCATGATCACACCTAAATCGCCATCATCATTTTCATGTTCGCTGTATATTTCATAACCTCTTTTTTCATAAATTTTAAGTAACCACGGATGCAATCTTGCAGATGTACCTAAAGTAACTGCCGCTGACTTTAACGTATCTCGCAAAAATGCTTCTTCAACATAAGTAAGTAATTGGCTACCATAGCCTTTCCCTTCATACTCAGGATTTGTCGCAAACCACCAGACAAAAGGATAGCCCGAAATGCTTTTCACACTTCCCCAAGGATATCTAACCGTAATCGTAGATATAATTTCATCATCAATGGTCATGACAAATGTAGTATTTTTATCTATATTTTCTTTAACAGCATCTAAATTAGCATTAACCGAAGGCCAATCAATACCTAGTTCTCTAAGAGGTGTGAATGCTTCATGCATTAATTGATGTAGCACTTCTGCATCATTTTCATTTGCGAGTCGAATCATTGTTTTTGTCATATTAATCCCCACTTTTTTTAAAATGATTTAACCATATTTTGTTTTTAAAATAAATATCCATCAAAGTGTACCAATAAATTTATCATATGTCAGAAGGTATGCTTCAGCTGAGTAAACCAATACTCGCATTAATCATATTAAAATTCACTCTCTTAACGTAAAAAAACCATTCAAATTCATGAATGGTTTAGAAGGTTGATTCATTGTTACGCTATTTAATCACTACATCTTAATTACTGTTGCTCTAAACGATTACGCTTACCATTTAAAAATGCATAAACAAGTCCTACAAAAATACCGCCACCTACAAAGTTACCAAGGAATGCAAAAACGATATTTTTTAATACATGTAACCAAGATACAGCATCAAGGTTGAAGAACACCATACCTGCATATAAACCAGCATTGAATACAACGTGCTCATATCCCATGTATACAAAGACTATAACACCACAAGCAATGAAAAATGCTTTTGTCAATCCGCCTTTGAATTGCATAGAAATAAAAATACCGATATTAATAAAGAAGTTACAGAAAATACCTTTTGTAAAAATATTCAACCAAGTCGAATCGACTGTCTTTTTCTGAACTAAGGCAGTTAAGGCTTGTGTCATTTCTGGTGTCATAACATGTGCATATTTCATTAAGAAGAATAATACAAAACCACCTAAAATATTTCCAAGGAAACAATATAATAAAATCCACATCATCTTATTAAGAGAAACAACTTTATAATACCAGCCAACTGTAAAATACATAAAATTACTTGTTAATAATTCAGAATTCGTTAGTACAACCAAGACCAATCCTAAGCTGAAAGCAATTGCTCCCATTAAATTAATGAGACCATCAACATGTGTACTTGCGAATTGTGTTTTAATACCAAACATAAAAACAGTAACAATGGACAATAAGAAACCTGCCATCATAGATTTAAGCATGTATCGTCCTGGTGTTTGCTGTACCATCACTTGTTTCATTTGAACAGATGATGATATTGAGTCTACGATTGCTTTAGTTGAATACGTATCTTCAACTGTTTTATTATTTTTTATCACAGCACTTCCCCCATTTACTATTATCAAATAAATTTTACCTATTAATTATATTAGTATTTAGATGTAATTCATAGATTAAAATTCAGAAAATTCTTTTTACCAATTCAAAACTAATATTTACTCATAAAAATAGCGAGATAGATATCGCGACATAAAACAATTGGTATCATTTTAATTGCGCTCATCTCGCTTTATGTAAAGTATTACTTATTCTTTTTTAAATTTGAAAAGTAATGTAAACCATATGCAAATATACCGTAGCCTACGACTGTACGCAAAATAAATCTAACAACTTTATTTGGTACACATTTCGAAGTAACAGTAATTGAAGATAAAAGCGTTGTAAAAATATATAATATTAATACTTTAATGTAACGTTGTGCCATCGAATCACCCTTCATTCAATTAATAATATTACGTTATTATTATAAACTGAATGGCATATAAAATTTTTTACATATTTTCAACAACTTTATTTCAATAAAGCATCAAGTTGATCTAATGTTTGATTCATCCCTTGCTCAACACCCATGTTTATGACTTGTTGAGCGGCTTCTTTTGTTGGAAATACCGATGTTGATGTCACTGTCGTTTTCGTTGTATTGCTCTCGGAAAATGACAAAGTAATCTTCATGCTTGGCATTTTCGTATCTTTTGCACCTTGAGGTGTCGCAAATGAGTCAATATATTCAATTAAATATGGACGCTTAACCGTTTTATATTCTGCTAATGTATAGCTGGTCATTGTAGGTGTTTTAATCGCGTAAAATGCATCACCGCCTGAAACAGCATTAAAGCGAAACACTTTGGTACTAGCGTCTTTTGGATGAAACCATTTTTCAAATAATGCTTTTGTCGTATAGGCATCAAACACCTTTTCAATCGGTGCTTCTATCGTTCTTGAAAAAATAATTTTATTATCTTCAACTTTAATCGTCATCTTCCCACTCCCTATCTTTTATATTTACTCATCTTAACATGCATTGAGTAACATATGTTACCAAATCATTTGTTATAAACTATAGTAATATTAATCATTCCCTCTGTTGAAATTGATAACTACGAAATAAAAAACACACTCTATTCAGCTATTAACAGTTGAGTAGAGTGTGCAAACCTGTTGAATTAATGCGCTAACATTTCTTCTTTGATTTGGTCTTTATTTAATTTTGAAGGATAATATGTTGGCCAGTTATCCATTTCTTTTAATAACGCGTCATTATCATTACCCATAAAGATATGGAAGTGTTCTGCCTTTTTAGGTGCAATGTTGTGATCGCTAAATTGGATGAATTTCGGTAAGTCTTTATCATTACCATCGACCAATTTAAACATAAATCTCACGCCACGGTTACCTTTAGGATATTTCAATGTTTTCTTACCATTGTATTCATATTTACCAGTGTGTTTCTTACCATCTTTAGTAAATGTAATTTCATTTCCTTTTATATCAATGTTAGTAATATCAGTTTTATATCCTTTGTCATAATAAGCTTTTAAATCTTTAGCAGATTTCTTCGGATCATTTTCAGCTTTATGTTCCATCACTTCATCAAGCGTACCGTCTTTTAAGTAAGGGTAAACAGATTGCCATTCACCAGCATAATCGCTTAATTCACGGTCTTTAACTTGCTCATCTTTAAAATACCCATCAGAAATTGCTTTGTCGTGTTTACTTTCAGCTTTATCGTCTTTCACTTTAACACCACTGTCTAAAGCTTTACCGATATTTTCAATATTCGATTTCATTAATGATTGATACGTAATATTATCTTTTTTCTGTTGTTCTTTATTTAAAGACTCCATGTTGTAGAATTTTAAAGGCTTCGCATCTGTTTCTTTACGAATTGTTTCAGTCACTTTATTCGCAACATTATCTTCATAAAGAATATATTTTGCATTGCTATCTCTAATTTCTTTAACAATTTTAGTTAATTCTTTTTGTGATGGATCTTCAGCATTCATGTTTTGAATACCTTTTTGAACAAAACCATAACGATCAGCTAAGTATCCAATTGATTCATGTGAAATGAATACTGCATTACCTTGCTTATCTTTTGTAACTTGCTTCATATCGTTATCAATTTTCTTAAGATCGTCGTTTAATTTTTTGTAGTTTTTCTCATAGTCATCTTTATGTTTTGGATCTTTCTTCACTAATTCATCTTTAATTTCTTTAGCGAAAGTTTGGTTAATTTTAGGATCTAACCATACGTGTGGATCATATCCGCCATGATGATGATGTTCTTCTTTCTCATGATCATGTCCCTCATGTTCATGCTCTTCACCATGTTCGTGTTGATCAGTTAAAAGCTTTGCTTTATCTAATTTATCTTCTAAAGACAGTTTTTTATCTTTATCTTTGATAGTAGATGCAACTTTCTTAGCAACCGGATCTAAATTATCCCCTGTATACATAAACAAGTCTGATTTGCTTGCACTTAATATATCTTTTTGTGTTGGTTCATAGCTATGTAAATCTGTCCCTGCTGGATAGATTGATGATACCTTCACGTGTTTTCCACCAATTTGCTCTGCAAATGATTGCAATGGATAAACTGTCGTTTTAATTGTTACCTTGCCATCTTTATCTTTTCCATCATCATTCCCACATGCGGCTAATGATAAAGTTACGGCTGGTACAAGAAG